>DBGBEM010000225.1:0-7866 GCA_048477235.1 Muribaculaceae bacterium
CTTCTGGGCGCTGACAACGCCCTCGGCAGCGAGGTTATTCATTCTCTCGTAGGTCTTCTTGGCGATCGACAGAGCCGCGTCGGCCTGATTCACGAGATCCTGCGCGCCCTCTATAATCTGTGGGCGCGTGCCGTCGTCGACTTTCGAGTTAAGAGCCTGGGCAGCTGTTTCCATTCCCTGGGCCTGCATCAGCTTGGCCTCGGCAAGCGATGAATGGATATGGACCAGCGTATCGCCCGCCTTTACCATGTCGCCCTCGCGCACATATAGCTCGGCGACACGTCCGGGAAGCTTGCCCGAGATTCTGACACTGGTAGCGTCGGCCATCCCTTCGACCACATCGTCGGGGTTGCGCAGACACAGAAATCCTATAATCGACAGAGCAATGACGGCGAGCATCAGCACTGCCAGAGCGCCCATCAGAAGGCGTGATTCTTTCTTTTCGACTTGTTCGGTTTCCATATTCGATTGGTTGTAAGGGGTCAGTAATTAAGAGTGCCGAGCACTTTCGACAGATATACGCGGCATAGATGCACGTCGATCTCGGCGTCGATATTCTCGCTGCGGGCCTTGAGCCATGCCGTCTGAGCCTCGAGCACATTCTGGGTTGTCATCACTCCCTCGCGGTAGCCGAGGCGGGCATGGTTCAGATTATCGTCGGCCTTGGCTATGTTGCTGCGGGTCATCTGACAGGTTTTCAGCGCCTCGCGGCTCTTGAATGCAGCCTGATTCACCTGAAGCTCCACAAGTTCGCGGGCATCTTCGAGTTTCAGGCGCGCTATGTCGGCGTCGGCCTTTGCCGCGCGATATTTATTATAGTCTCCGCCCCAGTGCCACAGCGGGATATGGAGCACAGCGCCGACATTGAACGCTCCCGAGAAGCGTTTTTTGAATCCGTCGAACATATTGGGATTGCTGAAGCCGTAGCCAGCCGTGAGAGCCAGCGTCGGCAGCATATCGCTCATGGCGACTTTGCTCTGCTGGTCGGCGACCTTCACCGACAGTTCGAGAGCCCGCATATCGGGCCGGCGGGCATAGACTTCTGTCATATCATATTCTTTTGAAGGAATCTGCGCGCCGTCGGGCATCAGCTCGTCGGCTGTCAGCGACACATTCTCGTCGGCGAGAGTCACAGGCTGATCTATCGGCAGCCCTATGAGCTGGCAGAGCGCCATTCGCGACAGCACGAGTCCGTTTTTCACCTTGACGAGATCGACATTCGCCGAATTACGCTTGACATCGACCGTGAGCAGGTCGCTCGGAGTCGCAACCCCCTGGTCGATCATCCGCTGGACATTATTATGCAGAGTGTCGAGCAGGGCGACATAGTTTTCGGCAAGCTTCTCCTTGGCGTTGAGTGACACAATCTGCCAGTAGGCGCCGTCGACAGCATATATGACGTCGGTGGCGCTGTTGTTGCGCAGTTCGCGGGCCGCCTCTTCGGCGAACTTCGTTATCTTGTTCATCGCCACAATCTTGCCGCCCATATAAACAGGCTGAGTCAGCGTTATGGCGCCGAAAAAGACATTATGTATGTCGTAGGTCATCGCGTCTTTGGGCAGATAGGCTACCTGCGACGGAACAGGCTCACCGTTAGGCCCTATGACAGGCTCACCGGTCACAGGATTCTTGACGACATCGAACTGATAGCTCTGAGTGGCGAGGTCGAAATTCTTTATCGGCAGGAACTGGTCGCTGTCGAAAATCGACAGCTTACGCGAATTATACATATAGCCGCCGTTGAAGTCGATAGCGGGCAGATAAGCGGCGAAAGCCTCCTTGTTCTGATATTCGGCCTGGCGCACCTTCTCGGCCATTATGCGCATCGTCTTGTTGTTGCTCAGCGCCATACGCCGGCAATCCTCAAGCGAGAGCACATCCTGAGCCGCTGCGCCGAACGCGACAAACGCAATCAGCAGAATGAGGCTTGGCATTTTGCGGTTGACCATAGTTGGAAACATATATATTTGTTGAAACGCAATTTGTGAAAAACGTCTGCAAATATAACCCTTTTCATCGGCAGAAAGTTGCATCGACGGCAACGATTTTTCCCGTAAAAAGGTAGTTTTTCTGGTCAATTTTTCCGCTGTCCGCCCATCCGCAAAAGATATTCCGCCGAAAGACGGGGCCGAGACATACACTAAGTCTCAGCCGGTCATGAATTCATGCCGAAGTCGCGCAGGAATTTGTCGAGATCACTGCCGCGCGGAAGGTTCAGTCGGCTGCGCAGGCGATAGCGCGCTTTGTTGACCGAGAGCCTGTCGATATTGAGTATCCGCGCAATCTGGGCCGAGTCGGCTCCGGCGGCAATCCACGAGGCGATCTTAACCTGACGCTCTGTCAGCAAGGGATATGTCTTTCGCAGACGTGCTACCCACGAGGCGCCGGTAATGTTTTTGGCTCTGAGAAAACATTCGCGCTCTTCTTCGGTCAGATTGTGGCGGTGTATCATTCTGAGCATATCGTCGACCCCTGAATCCTCAGAACCGGCATCGCTGTTGAGCCTGTTGAGCTGATGCGAAAGTTCGTCGATAAGTTTGCTTTTCTCTTCAAGGACAGTTGAGGTGGCAAGTTCGCTGTGTTCGCTCTCCTTGAGTCTCAGCTCAGCCCTGAGGGCATCGATATGACGCTGTTTCGACCTCCTGAAGAGAATCAGAATGACAATCAGAGCACCTATGATTATACCCGACAGACAGACGGTATAGGTCAGATTCATACGGTTTCTCGACATTCTCCAGTCAAATTCCATCGATTCGACCTCAGAGCGCATGTCGGCATTGATGAGAGCTGAGCGGCGCACGTCGTCGTCGACGATCCTCAGCAGGCTGTCCCTGAGCATGGCAGCCTCAGCGCTTTCGCGGTAACGTCCCATACGCATGTATGCTCCGGCGAGGCCGCCGTATATCTGGGCCTTGAAATTGGCCGGATAATTCGGGGGCATTATCTCAAGTCCCTTGCTGAGCATTTCGAATCCGAGGGTCTCGTTACCGTTGCGGCAGTAATTGTCGCCGAGATAGGCGTAGAAAACAGGCAGGTATTCGGCGGAATCGACAGGATTGCGGCGGCATATATCAGTGGCCCGCTCGAGATATACGACCGAATCGGTGGCCGTGTAATAGTTCACGAGCACATGGAGATAGCACGACTCATTGGCTTTCATAAGCCTGTTGCCGAGCAGTTCACGAAGGATGCTGTCGGTGCGCTCGGGAGGGCTCACCAGTGCGATGTTCATGAACTCACGGGCGGCATAAAGCGAATCTCCGGCCTCATAGAACATTTCGCGCGCCCGCTCGAAGTGCTCAAGCGCCCGCGACATATAGCCGATGTCGAACATCATGCATCCGACGCTGTTGGAGCGCTGGGCCGCTTCGCGGAGATCGCCGACAGATCTGAAAAAAGAAATTGCCTCGGTCTGCAGACGGTAGTTATTGCCCGACGCACTGTCGCAGCCAAGAATTTTCCAACGGTAAAAATCATAGGGACTGGTGGCCGAATCGAGCATAACGAGGGCGGTGTTTCTCAACGTAGCGGCCTCTTCGGCATTACGATTTATTAGGCTCAGACGCGCGCGGCAGTACATCGCCCGGCTGAGCGCTATCGGATCGGTGTCGGTTCCGGAGGTGACCCGCGCCATTCGCCTGACAACCATGTCGAGACTCTCCCGCGGCGCGCTCTCGCGCCTCATCTTTTCGAAAATCACCAGAAGACTGTCGACTTCGCCGCAATTGCCCGCAGGCCACCGGAACATCGGGTCGATGACCTGCCGGTCGCCGCAGGAAGCAAGCAGAATCACTGCTGCAAGCAGAAGTAACAGATTTCTCACACCGCAAATATAACGAGAATATTCGACGAAACATAATAGCGAATGTCGGGCGAAGCCAATTATGTGAGGCAATTATGGCCAAAAAACTTGTCTACAGCATTGTCCATCGGCGTCAGTCCATAGATTGTCCACAGCAAAAAGTTTGAGCAATCAAACGATATGTCATATTTTTGTCAAGAACCAAACAATAACCATTATGCGCAAATCTTTACTCACGGCGCTATCATGCGCCGCCCTGCTTACAGGGTCACTCTCGGCCGCCGACGTGCCGGAATTTATAAACCACACCATCCTGAAAGATGGCAAGACGGTTGTCGGGGCCTCCACTCCCGGACGTTATCGGATTGATAAGCCCGCTACCTCACGCGCCGACGAGGAAGAGGAACTGTGGGTCATCGCGAATCTCGAATTCAACGCCGATGAATACGACGTTAATCCGTTCCCTACTGTATATAAGCCGGGGAATGAAGGCAGCTACAGCTTCGGATATTATGACTACGACACAGCTGTTGATTTCTACCTGCCGCTCGGAGAATTCGACGTGCTCTTTGAGTTCAAAGGAAAATCCATCGACATTCCGACCCGCTACGTCTACCGTCATATCAACGTGACCGAAGACGGCATGGAGTTTACCGTATCGGCTTCGGAAGCCGACCAGCTCGTAGAATTTGACCCGCGCGACCCCGACGGAAAAGCCCTTTCGGCCGACGTCATACGCCTTACCGACGGCGAGGCTGACGGCATCTACAGCGAAGGATTCCTCAACATAGCCGATCAGCTCTTTATCGTATGCAGCAAGCAGTATGGCGAGCTGATGTCCTACACAACACTACGGTGGAACCGGTTCTATGACAACGGTGAATACAAGACCGACTGTATCAATAAAGTCTATGCCACAAATAGCGACGACCTATATTTCAGCAGCGGATTCGGCGGAGTGACCGACGACGCGTCGCTCGCCTGCCTGCTGACTTCCGACGGTTCGCACGCCCAGACCGTCACGAACACGACCGACTACAAGACATTCGAGCAGAATTTCATTCAGTCGCTTTACGAACCGGTTCCTGACGACAAGGGCAAGGTGTTTCCGAAGGGACATTCCTGCGTTAACACGTATTATATATGCAGAAACGGCGTCATGGGCTACCGCAACCGCACTGTCGTTGGCGGCGAACGCTACAATCAGAAAAAAATAATTGCCTGGCAGGCGCCGGCCGAACGCCGCTACGGAATGACACTCCTTCCGGTTCCGACTACTTATGAAGGGCTGGAGCAGAGCGGATATATCGAAGGACTGCCGCTCTGCCTCGACGGCGAGGAAGACACTTATATGGCAGGTATCATGAACTCAAGCCGATTCCGCATCAACAGTCAGGGAAACAATAAGGTCACCGTTTTCGCCAATCCCCGCCGCTCGATCGCCGCTTCCGCGAATCCCGTCTGGGGCAACGGATTCCCGACGATCAGAGCTTATCGCGGAACAGGCAACAGCCTCGTGTGGGGTGTGGCAGGCCCGCTGGGAGAGAACCGCCTGATTGACGGGGCTATCCTCGACATGACTCTCAACGGCGAAAAATTCACCGGAGAAGATGTCGATCTCGCCGAAAACAGCGAAATCAAGCTTCAGCTGAAAGACTCCAATTTCGAGCTTTGCTCTATCAAGGGAACGACAACACTCGAAACCGGTCTGACCGTTAAAGACGAGACATCAGTGTCTCCGACAATTCAGTCGTTCCGTGTTGTCGATACCGAAGGCGAGGTTGCCACTGAGCTCGAAAATGCAGCCGACGGCGTTGCAGAAATATATGGCGGAATGTTCACTCTCGCCAAGACCGACGACGGAGTGTCGTACTACGAATGTGCCGCTCCTGCCGAGATTGTCGTGGAATACGCTCCCAACGCAACCGACGAATGGGAAGTACTGGAAGTAAAGGCCGATGAAGCATATAACTTCCTGCCCGGATGGGGCTGCTACTACAGCACTTCGCTCAAGGGCGTTACCCGCAACTCCGCGAACAAGCTCTATGACCTGCGTCTGACAATGAAAGGCAGCAACGGCGAATATGCGATTCAGACCGTCAGCCCGGCCTTCTCGATTTCCAAAGAGCTTTCTATCGGAGCAATCGACAGCGAAAGCTCTATCTCAGAGACCATCTATTATGACCTCAGCGGACGTCGCGTGATGAATCCCGTCAGCGGCGGCATCTACATCAGAACCGATATAATGGCCGACGGTTCGCGACGTGTCAGCAAAACAGTCAGATAACCGACGCATATCTGACCGGACAAAACCAATCCCTTCGCAGCGGCTAAGGCGGCAGCGAAGGGATTGTGAATTTTTATGCGGGCGCGACGTCAGGCCTCGGGATCGAGGGTCTCGCGGATTTCGTAGGAGTTGCGGCGCGGAGAGTTGCGCACGACAAGCTCGCCGACAAATCCGGCGAGGAAAAGCTGTGTGCCGAGCAGCATCATTGTCAGCGACAGATAGAAATATGGGCTGTCGGTAACGAGCGTGTAGTGCAGCCCGTGAGTCATATTGTAGAGCTTGACGATACCGACAACCGCCGCCGCGATGAATCCGACAATAAACATCAGCGAGCCGAGCAGCCCGAAAAAGTGCATCGGCTTGGCTCCGAAACGGCCGGTGAACCACAGTGTAGCCAGATCGAGATAGCCGTTGACAAAACGGTCGAGCCCGAACTTTGTCTTGCCGTATTTGCGGGCCTGATGATGGACAACCTTCTCGCCTATGCGGCCGAAGCCGGCGTTTTTCGCCAGATAAGGGATATAGCGGTGCATGTCGCCGTAGACCTCGATATGCTTGACAACCTCACGGCGATAGGCTTTCAGTCCGCAGTTGAAATCGTGGAGGTTATGGATTCCCGAAACTTTGCGGGCTGTGGCATTGAAGAGCTTCGTCGGAATTGTCTTCGACAGCGGATCGTAGCGCTTCTGCTTCCAGCCGCTGACGAGGTCATAGCCGTCTTCGGTTATCATGCGGTAAAGCTCGGGAATCTCGTCGGGAGAATCCTGAAGGTCGGCGTCCATAGTTATGACAACATCGCCCTGAGCCATTCCGAAGCCGGTGTTCAGCGCAGGCGACTTGCCGTAGTTGCGCCGGAACGAGACGCCTTTCAGGCGCGGGTTGCGCGCCGACAGCTCTCTGACGACTTTCCACGAGCTGTCGGTCGAACCGTCGTCGACAAACCAAACCTCATAGCTGAAGTTGTTGGCGTCCATGACGCGTTCTATCCATGCCGCCAGCTCGGGCAGCGATTCGGCCTCGTTGAAGAGGGGCACTATTACCGATATATCCATTATTTAAACTCTGATTATTCATTAATTAAACTATGTCGGCCGGCGATTTTCCGCCCGGGCCGCTACGCTTTACCAGCGGAGCCAGGGCAAGAGCCAGCAGCGAGCCTGAGAATCCGGCCATCCAGACGAGCGTCATCGTGAAAACGCCCGGCGAAAGCGTGAAGCCATTGTCGAGAGCCGACTGGAGCTGCTCGCCATAGGCGCGCACTGAGGCGTCGGGCGACTCGGCGAACGTCGAGGCCATCAGTGTCCATTCGTCGGAAAGATGGGTCGGATTGATCCAGCGCAGATAAGCGAGCATGAACACTCCGGCAACAAGCGACCCGCAGACGACAGTCGTCATTCCGTCGAGCCAGAGCGAACCGACCGAATAACGCCCGGCGGCGGCCCGATAGTCGGCCTTCATGAGAAAATAAACGACAAAAGGAACAGCCACAATCATCACGAGGCTAAGCAGATTCAGAACCGCAACCTGACGCGAGAACAACGAGGCAGCATAGAACACCGTCAGATACACGCCGAACCGCAGCCCGTTGCGGGCTCCGCAGCGAAGCGGACTGAGTGGGGCGAATTCATTGTCGTTCATCATCGTGCAAAGGTAGTGAAAGGTGAGAGCAATGACAAATGAAAAAATCCTTTTTTTATAGTTCACGCACAAAGTAAATGTGCATTTCAATATGTAGGGATGCTCCATGGAGCATCCAGCCAATGGAGTTATATGCAGT
>DBGBEM010000226.1:0-1382 GCA_048477235.1 Muribaculaceae bacterium
GCTATTATAAAAGAGGTAAAGTCAATGACCAGCAGTCCGCGGCTCCTTGGAATAATCAATAACAATCTCGGCCTTATCTATGCCAAGATCGGCGAAAGAAAGATCGCATCGGAATGTTTTCTTAACGTGTTGAAATCGAAATGCACCTCCCGTTTGCGAACAGCAGCAGCCATCAACTATATCAACGGCCTGCTCGTAGAAGGCAAAACTCGCCAGGCCGACAGCGTTATGAAAGAATGTGACAGCCTCCTGTCAACGGCCCGGGGCGGAGAGTGGGAAGCGCAGGTGTGGGTGCTCCGTTCCAATGTGTGCGAGCAGAACAAAGACTACCGCAACGCGCTCTATGCCCTGTCGTATGCCTACATTATCAGCGACTCGCTGAAATCACTGGCGCGCGACATCATGCCAAACGAGCTTGATGAGGTGCTTAAAGTCAATGATCTCAACGACGATAAACCGACCGGCAGCGCAGTCTTATGGGCGGTTATATGCTGTCTGACCCTGCTGATTATAGGACTGACCGTCGCGCTATGGCGCAACAGAAAGAGGCGCATGGCCATAGGCTCCGAACGCGACGCCTGCCTCGTCAGGCTCGAAAAGGCTCAACAGTCAGCCTCGGCACTCGAAGAAGAGCTGACGCTCAAAAACGAAGAGCTATCTGTAAACCTTATGCGGCTCAACCAACTCTCGTCGGCCATCGACACCATAGCGGCCGACTCGGAAAAACTCCGCCACAACCCCCACTCACTTGCCGAAGCCGTCAGAAAAACCGTGAAAGACACCCGCCACAGCAAACGGCTGTGGGAGGAACACTACAACACCGACGAGGGCATAAACCAAAAGTTCTTCGACCGGCTCCACAAGCTTCAGCCGGGTCTGACCAATGCCGAAGTCAGAATGTGCGGCTACGCACTGATGAACATGTCGCCAAAAGAGATAGCGCTTGTCACCAACCGTTCGATAAAAACGGTGAACTGCATCCGCCATAACCTGCGGAAAAAGCTCGGCATGAGCGCCGACGAGAACACCGAGACATTCATGCGGCACATATCTTCGGTCAGCGACGCCGAATTCGCAGAATACCTCGAATCAATAAAACCGGCAAAAAGCAGATGAGAATTTCGCGACGCCCGGCCACATTCAAGGCGGCAAATCACACAAAACGGAGGCTGGCGACATCTTGGCGGCGTCAGGAGCGCGAGCGACGGAAGGCGGTGGGCGACATGCCGGTCAGGCGGCGGAACACGCGGTTGAAATAGGCGGCGTCGGTGTATCCGACTGCATAGGCTATCTGCGCCACCGACTGAGAGGTGTCGGTAAGAATGTTGTTTTTCCGCGACCGAAATAGTCGGACACCTCACGAAGACTGACGGCCCTCATAT
>DBGBEM010000227.1:0-10549 GCA_048477235.1 Muribaculaceae bacterium
TCTCATAAGTGCGCGGCAGTCCGCTGAAATTTACTATGGGGTTTGTCAGAGTGTCGGCGGCGGTCTGGGCCGACACGCCGGACGCGGCTACGGCGAGGAATAACGAAACGGCTATCAGACGGAATATTCTTGAGGACATAAGGGGGTCAGGTCAATGTGATGAAACGATTTGTTCGGAGGTCATTCCGAAGCGGCGTTCGCGCTGCTGGAAGTCGGCGATGGCGTCGCAGAATTCGTCGGCGGTGAAGTCGGGCCAGAATGTGTCGGTGACGACAATCTCTGAGTATGCTGCCTGCCAGAGCAGGTAGTTGCTGAGCCGGCGGTCGCCGCCGGTGCGTATTAACAGGTCGGGGTCGGGCATTCCGGCCGTCGTCAGGGCGTCGGCCACGGTCTGCTCGGTTATTGCCTCGGGGTCGAGCTTCCCTTCGGCGGCGCGGCGCGCCAGAGTCCGAGCGGCTTCGGCTATCTCCCACCGGGCCGAATAGCTGATGGCGAGAACGAGGTTCAGGCCCGTGCAGGCGGCGGTGGCGTCCATACAGCCCTGAAGGCTGCGGCGCGCAGCCTCGGGCATACGGCCGAAGTCGCCTATGACACGCAGCCTGACATTGTTGTCAAGCAGCCCCGGCGTCTCGCGCTCGATGGCATAGCCTATGAGGGTCATCAGGGCGTCGACCTCGGCCTGCGGACGCCGCCAGTTCTCGGTAGAGAAGGTGTAGAGCGTGAGCCATTTCACGCCTATGTCGGAGGCGCGCTGCGTTATGCGGTGGACTGTATTGACGCCTTCGGCGTGACCTTCGCTGCGGTCGAGGCCGCGCGCTTTGGCCCAGCGTCCGTTGCCGTCCATGATGACGGCGATATGGGCGGGAATGCGGCAGGGATCGAGGGTTAAGGCGGGTTTTGGCATGGGCGTTAGTCGATACGGTGGCAGACGGTGCAGCGCGGGCCGAACTCAAACGAGAAGCCCACTGTCAGCGCCGAATACCAGTCGGTATTCTTGAAGAATGAACTTTTTATCTGGTAGGGGTCGACGATGGCGTCGGCCTTGTCGGTGAACATCTTCACCATAGCGAACTCGGCGAACAGGTTGAACCGGGGTTTCACTTTGAATTTGACGCCGACAGCCATTGGGAGCGTCAGCCCGAAACCGGTCGTTCCGCCACACGAAGTCACGGCTCCGCCGAGGCCGATGGCGAGGTAGGGGGTCCAGCGGCGCAGCCGCTTGTAGGTCTCGCCGATGCCGTAGGGGAAGAAGTTGAATTCGGCGCGGGCCTCGAGGTCGTAGACCATTCCCTTGAAGTCAAACACGGCATTGTCGGGAAACACGTTGGAATATTTGGCCGAGTTGCCCGAGAGCGAGGCAGCCGTCAGCATGGCGCGCACGGCGAAACGCGAGCCGGCAAGATAGCGGAACGAGGCCGTTCCGGCAAAACCGGGCTGCGCGAACATATTCGACGAATTAGCGTCGCCGAGATAGCCGCTCATGCCCAGCGAGGCTCCGATGTCGAACTTATAGCTTTCCACGTCGCCTTGAGCCGTAGCGGCCCCGGCGGCGATGGAAATCGTCGCGGCCAGAGCGAGGCAGCAGAGTTTTCGCAGAATCGTCATTTCAATAGAGCGGCTTGAAGCTCAAACGGTTGATAACGGCGCGCCGGATGTCGGGGAAGACTTTTCCATCGTGAGTGAATCCGCCGATGAGATAGATATAGGGGCAATCCCACTGGGTCACGGGGCGCTCGGCGCGGCTGAGCTTCATGTCTGCCACGATAGCCGACTGGGAGCTTCCTATAGCCATGTCGGCGGGAAGCTGCATCGACTGGGGCGCCCTGAGCCATGTTATGCCGCGGTCCCACGATATGTAGACCGTGCGGGCCTGGAGGCCGAGTCCGAGCTGGCCGCCGATGGCGAGGATGACAGATTCGCGGCTGACATGCCAGTTCGTCGATGTCTTATAGGCGAAATAAGGAACCAGCGCGGGGCCGAGACAGGCCGGAAGACGGTTCTGGGCGTTGTTGATGCATGCCCAGCGCTCACCGTCCCAGGCCCAGGTGTCGCCTGTCATTCCGCCGTCGGCAGTGCGTCCGCCGGCCATGATGGCGGTGGGGCGGTCGCTCCATGAGGTCGTATAGACGAGCAGCTGCGACGTCTCGCTTATCGGGAACCGCGCGGGAGCTTCGGTTACGGTCGAGGCGGGGTAGGTGACGAGATTCCATGTTTCGCCGTCGAGACGCGCGCCGAGCACTTTCGAACCGGCCACACCGTAGACGGTGTTCATCAGGGCGCCGGTCGGCGTCCACGGGCCGGCGGCATCGGCGGCGGTATAAAGCTCGCCCGAGGCTGTGGTCATATAGAGGGCGTCGGCTCCGGCGGCAAGGCTCATGACGTCGGCTCCGGCGGGAAGCGTGACGGCGGCGGTCGTCCATCTGTCCGAAGGACTGTCGGCAGTGGCCACGCAGGCGTTTCCGACGGCATCGGCGGTGACGACAACGGTTTTTCCGCCGAACTCAACGGCGCGGGCGGCTGTCGGAGCCGTCAGCGTTGTCGGCAGCGGCGACTGCTGCGCGAGGTTCCAGCTCAGCGAGTCGGGCTGGGTAAGATGGACGTTGACACTGACGCGGTAGTCGCGTGTCAGCATACGGTCCTGACTGGTTATGCGCAGCGTGACAGGGCCATGGCTGAAGTCGATGCTGTCGTGCTGGTTGGCCAGATAATTATAGACCGAGTCGGTCATTCCGGGACGCGGAACGATCAGCTCGACACCCCCGACCGAAGTAGTGTTGACCTTGACGACGAGCTTCGACACGTCGGTGCCCACAGGCAGCGAGTCGGCATTGAAAATCAGCGCATTGTTCAGGTCGATAGTGAAGAACACCGAATCGAGGTTGGCCAGAACGCTGTCGTCGGCCGCGAGCGAAAAGCCCTCTACGGCCACCGAGCTGTAGCTGACTGTTGCGATGTCTTCTTTTTCGGAGTTGCATCCGGCAAAGCCCATGGCCGCCAGCAACGTCGCGAGCATATATAGGGGAAGTCGATTTGTCATTTTTGCGATATATTTCAAGCTGCAAAGTTAACAACAAATTTTCATTATCGCAGCTACCATAAGGCTAAAACCTCTTTTATAGGTACGCGAAAGCGAGCGGGTCATTACCCGGCACCGCTCTATTTAACGCAATTTAACTGAAATCAGACTCATCAGGACAAGTCAGACAGGTCGGCCATGTCCGACTCCCTGAACAGCGCGAACTGCTCCGACGCCGGATTATAGCGGGCGCCGAGCGAGAGATAGAATCCGGCGGCGGTCAGCTGGCGCGCAAGCTCGGGTTTCCCACGGAATCCGTGAATAATCGTCATCACTCGCGGCCGCGGCAGGGAGAGAAGCTCCTGCCAGGCGCCGACACAGTGGACGATCAGCGGTTTTCCGACAGCCTCGGCCAGCTCTATATGGCGCCGGAACAACGGAATCTGAATATCGAACGAAGGCCCGCGGCGCTTGTCGAGCCCGGTCTCTCCGATGGCCACAACCGCCGGACAGGCTGCGAGCCGCTCTACCTCGCCGAACATGTCGGCACGGTCGGCGTGCCACGGATGGATTCCGGCGCTGTAGGTCTGGCCGGGAAGCAGCGGAGCGAACGGCCCGGAGGGGTCGATATTGACGATTCGGCCCGGCGCGGGAGCGCGGCGGTGGGTGTGGATGTCGGTGATAAGTGTCATGGCACGGGGTCGTAGCCGCTTCCGCCCCAGGGGTGGCAGCGCAGAAGGCGCTTAACGGCCAGCCATCCTCCGCGGACGACGCCGTGGCGCCGGATAGCCTCGACGGCATATTGGCTGCAGGTCGGCACGAAGCGGCACGACGGCGGCGTCAGAGGCGATATACAGAGCTGATAGAAGCGGATTGGCAGAATAACTGCCGAGCGCACTATTTTACTGAGCGCTTTCATCGGCCGGCGGATTGACGCGCCTCAGAAGGCGCTGCATTGCGCGCTCAATCGAGCTGTAGCGCCCCGTTGTAGCGCCGACCCACACGAAAGCGATGTCGACGCGCCCCGCCCCTTCGAGCAGAGCGCGGTTCAGGCGGTAAGCTTCGCGGATACGGCGCCTGAGCGCTACGCGGTCAACGGCGTGGCGCACGCGCTTCTTCGGCACTACGACAACAAACTGGGGGCACTCGGCCCGACGCTCTTCACGCCGGCGCCACACGGCTCTCAGCGGATAGCTCAGAGCGGCCGAGGATCCGCCGCTACGCGCGAACAGGGCGTCGATGGCTGTCGGCGAACAGAGTTTCTCTTTCTTATAGAGTCGAAGCCCTTTCATAGGCGGCGAGGGGCTATTTCTTCTGCGAGAGATAGCTGTCGAGAGCGGCGGTCATCGACGGAAATTCGGGAGTGGGAGCCTGAAGGTCGAGCTTAAGACCGGCGTCGGTGACGGCTTTGGCAGTCGTAGCCCCGAAAGCAGCCAGACGGATGTCGCCCTGCGAGAAGTCGGGGAAGTTTTTCCTGAGCGAGTCGATTCCGGCAGGGCTGAAAAAGATGAGCATATCGTAGTCGAAAGGCTCGTCGGGAGCGAAGTCGTTGCTGACGGTGCGGTACATGACAGCCTTGCGGTAGTCGATCGACGCCTTGTCGAGGATAGTTGTGTCATCTTTGTGGACATCGCTGACGGCGAAGAGATAGCGCTCCTTGGCGTGTTTCTGGATCGACGGCATGAGGTCGGCCAGACGCCCGGTCGGCGAGAAGAAAATCTTGCGCTTGCGATAGACGATATATTTCTGAAGATAGAGGGCTATGGCCTCGGTCGTGCAGAAATATTTCTGTGTCTCGGGGATAGTCACGCGCATCTCTTCGCAAAGACGGAAAAAGTGGTCGATGGCCGTGCGCGCAGTGAATATTATGGCCGAAAAATCCGAGATGTTGATTTTCTGCTGGCGGAATTCCTTTGCCGTAAGTCCCTCGACCTTGATGAATGGACGGAAAACAATTTCCACTCCGTGTTTCTCGGCGATATCAAAGTAGGGCGACTTCTGCGAGGGTTGGGGCTGCGAAACCAGAATCTTCTTAACGTTCACTGCTTTAGGGTTTTATGCTTGTTGAATAGTATTTTATGCGATAATGTTTATGCTGATGAGATACAGCGCCGCGACGGGTGCGATTTCGAGGGTGCAAAAGTACAAAATAAAATAAAGCAACGATAGGAAATTATCGTAAAAAAGTCTAAAACCTTTTGCGATAAAGGTCACTCTTGCCGCTATATAGGCCGCGGCTGCCACGACAAAAACCATCGTGGAGTCTTCGGGGAAAAAGAGCGCCGCAGCCGCTACGGGCGTCAGCACGATGCCCAGAAGAGCCTGCGAGGCGATGAATCCCTTGTTCCACTGACGGCGCCCGGCGTCGGTTGTGAAGGCGTAGCCGACGACGTTGCAGGCCGCAAGCTGAAAAATCATATAGGCGATCATCAGGGCGAACTCGCGCCCGATACTGACTGCCATATCGGAGGCACCGAGCCTGACTACGACAACAGCTGCCTCGCAGAAGGCTGTCAGCAGCAGCAGGGCCACGGTAGCGCGCGTCTCGACTATCGTGTGGCCCGAAGCTTCGGCGTTCTGGCGGCGGCGTATGTCCCACAGGTCGCGCACGAAATTACGGAGCAGACCGCGGCAGCGGCTCATGCTGAGCGCGACCAGAAGAAAGATGGCAAGCACCAGAGCCATGACTCCGGAATCGGTTCCGGGAATGACGGCGCGAGCCTCGGGGGCGAAGCCCTGAGTGTAGGCGACGGGGCCATGAGTCACGCCACCGACAACATCGACGCCCGTCGGGGCGTCGTCGGCCGTCGAGAACGGGCGGGCCCACGGCAGCGGGCCGATTGTGTCGTTAGCGATAGAGTCGGGCATCGCCGCAAAGTTACGAAAATTCTCTCAGTCGAACTAATCTGTTAAATTGGTCTAATTAGGCCAATTAGTCTAATTAGTCTGATAATCAGCTGTTCTGAAGGACAAGAACAGCGATATAACCGACATAGACGGCGAAAAGCAACACGCCTTCGAGGCGCGTTATTATGCGCGTTCCGCCATAGCGGGCCGTCAGCCAGAAGAGCAGAGCCGACAGGCCGAGGACGGCCATGTCGAGCGGGCCGACACCTCCGAAACTCAACGGAGTTATAGTGGCGGCGGTGCCGAGGATAAGCACGATATTTAGCACACAGCTGCCTATGACGTTGCCGACTGCCATGTCGGGCGAGCCTTTCCGGGCGGCCACAACCGAGGTCGCCAGCTCGGGCAGCGAGGTTCCGGCCGCTACTATCGTCAGCCCGATGACGGCGTCGCTGACTCCCATCAGAGAGGCTATTGCCGAGGCGCCGTCGACGAAGATGTCGCCGCCGAAGATCAGCGCTCCGAGGCCGCCGAAGATCATAAGGCAGGCGAGCCACACTTTCCGCTGACGGGTGTTCCCTCCGGCCTCCGAATCGGGATTTTCGCGCGCAGACAAAAGGGTGCGGCGCATGAACATAATCAGCAGCAGAAGCAGTATGATGCCTTCGACACGGCTGACTATTGCCGGAGTGCCGTCGAGCCATGGCGATAAACCTGTGGCAACGACGATGGCGGCTGTCAGCAAAACCCACGGCAGCTGCTCGCCCATAACGCTGCGGCATATCGGAATCGGCTTCACTATTGCCACTATTCCGATGATTGCCAACACATTGAAGATATTGCTGCCGACAACGTTACCGACAGCCATAGGGGCATTGCCCCCCACAGCCGCGAGAACCGAGATGACAAGCTCGGGAGTCGACGTACCGAGCGCCACTATGGTCAGCCCGACCACAAGGTCACTGACGCCGAGGCGCCTCGCTATTGCCGAGGCGCCGTCGGTGAGCCAGTTGGCTCCGTAGAGAATCAGTGCGAGGCCTCCGATGAGCCTGACGATGTCGAGAATCACCGGCGCCCGTTTATTTTAGACTCCATTCGAAGCCGTTCTTGGTGTCTTTGACGTCGAAGCCGAGAGCGGCGAGACGGTCGCGGATGAGATCGCTGGTGGCCCAGTCTTTGTCGGCCTTGGCCTTGGCGCGCATCTCGAGCAGCAGGTCGACGGCCTTCTCGAAAGGTTCGAGACTCTTCTGTCCGTCGGCAGAGGCGGTCTCGACGCGGATTCCGAGAATATCGACCAGATAGGTGTCGAAAAGACGGGTCAGAGCCTCGATCGACTTCGGACCGAGCGGAGTCTGGCCGTCGGCGGCGCGGTTCACGGGGCGGAGGGCGTCGAAGAGCACGGCGATGACCATCGGAGTGTTCAGGTCGTCGTCCATGGCCTCGGCGGCGCGCCTCCCGAAATCCTCGATCTCGGCGAGCAGGGCCGGGTCGTCGTTCCCCTCGGGCTTGAGAGCCTTGAGGCGGCGGTAGCCTTCGAGCATACGGTTCAGGGCCTTCTCGGCGCCCTGAAGGGCGGCATTGCTGAAGTCGAGCGTGCCGCGGTAGTGGGCCTGAAGGATGAAGAAGCGTATCGTCATCGGGCTGTAGGGCTGCTCAAGCAGCGGATGGTCGCCGTTGAAGAACTGTTCGAGGGTTATGAAGTTGCCGAGCGACTTGCCCATCTTCCGTCCGTCGATGGTTATCATGTTGTTGTGCATCCAGTAGCGCACGGTGTCGTGGCCGTTGTGGGCCACCGACTGGGCTATCTCGCATTCGTGGTGGGGGAACATGAGATCCATTCCGCCGCCGTGGATGTCGAAGGTCTCGCCGAGATATTTCTGGCCCATCGTAGAACATTCGAGATGCCAGCCCGGGAATCCCTCGCTCCAGGGCGAAGGCCAGTGCATGATATGCTCGGGAGCAGCCTTCTTCCAGAGGGCGAAGTCGGCGGGATTGTGTTTCTCTTCCTGTCCGTCGAGGGCGCGGGTCGTGGCCAGAAGCTCGTCGATGTTGCGGCCCGAGAGCTTGCCGTAGTGATGGTCGGCGTTATATTTCGGCACGTCGAAATAGACCGAACCGTTGCTGACGTAGGCATAGCCGCTGTCGAGAATCTTCTTCACATATTCGATCTGCTCGATGATATGGCCCGAAGCGTGGGGCTCGATCGACGGCGGAAGCACGTTCAGAGCCTCCATGGCATGGTGGTAGCGGTTGAGATAGAACTGCACAACCTCCATAGGCTCAAGCTGTTCGAGACGCGCTTTCTTGGCTATCTTGTCCTCCCCCTCGTCGGCGTCGTGCTCGAGATGGCCGACGTCGGTTATGTTGCGGACATAGCGCACCTTATAGCCCAGATGGGTCAGGTAGCGGAAGAGGATGTCGAAGGTTATTGCCGGACGCGTGTGGCCCAGATGAGGATCGCCGTAGACGGTCGGGCCGCACACATACATGCCGACGCGCCCGGGATTGAGCGGCTTGAAGGGCTCTTTGAAGCGCTTGAGGGTGTTATAGATCGTCAGAGCCATGTCGCGGTCAGGCTTTGGCGCCGTTGATGAAGGGGTTGGGTATTTCACCGGCAGCCTTGCGCGGCTGCTTGTGCTCGATGGGGCCGAAGGTGGCTTCATACTTCTTGACGTTGTCGACCAGAGCTGCGGCGAGATTCTTTACATTCTCGGGAGTCATTATGATACGGCTCTGAACCTTGGCCTGAGGCATATTGGGAGCGACGGCGATGAAGTCGATGAAGAACTCGTTGGGCGAGTGGCTGACAACGGCGAGGTTGCTGTAGTGGCCGTTTGCCACTTCGGGGGTGAGTTCGATCTTTATCTCATTCTGTTTAGGCTTGTTTTCCATTTTGATAGTGTTTTTTATTGTTGTTTTCTGAAAATGAATTCTGTTTCGGAGGTGAGGTTCGAGTTGTCGACCCCGATGCGCAGCTCTTCGACGCCGGCGCGCTTCCAGAGGGCCGAGATGTCGAACGACGTGTAGTTGTTGAACTCGTAACATCGTTCAGGGTCGACTCCGTCGGGAAGACGGTGGACGATGCGCGCCCGTGCCACCGGCCCTTCGGCGGTCTGCTCGTCGACGACGAGCGCCCAGGTGCGTATTTCCGGAGTGTAGGGGAGCCGCGAACGCAGGTTTATCCATGTTCCGGTGCGCCATACGGCGATAACGTAGACCGGAGCGTTGCTGAGAGTGTCGAGCACTTCGCGAGAAGCCACACGCAGCTTCAGCGTGTTGACCGGAGCATAGTCGGCCAGCCTGATGTCGGGCTTGCCCGGCGTATAATAGGCGAGGATACGGTCGCCCGGGTCGACGGCGGCGGTGTCGAGCGCACGCGAGGCTGTCAGCAGTGTAGTGCCGTTGTCGTCGGGCCCTACAAGAGCCAGACGGGCGCGCCCGTCGTCGGTGTTCCCCTCGAAGGTCACAATGTCGAGCCGCGGCGGCGTCAGTGTGGCGTCGGTGCCGTCGGAACTGTCGCAGGCTGTAGCCGCGAACAGCAGCAGCAGTGATGTCAGCGCTGTCAGTCTCATGGCGTCGGAGCGATATGTCCGTCGGTGAGACGGATGATGCGGTCAGCGTCGGCGGCGAGATTCTCATCGTGGGTGACGATGACGAAAGTATGGCCCATGTCGCGGCGCAGATCGAAGAAAAGGCGGTGGAGTTCGGCGCGGTTGCGGCTGTCGAGACTGCCTGTAGGCTCGTCGGCGAGCACTACACGCGGATTATTGACCAGCGCACGCGCCACGGCAGCCCGCTGGCGCTCACCGCCGCTGAGCTGCGACGGCTTGTGGGTCGTCCGGTCGCCGAGTCCGAGATATTCTATCAGCTCCATGGCCCGGCGCCGCGCCTCCGCGCGGCTGCGTCCGCCGATAAGAGCCGGCATCTCGACGTTTTCGAGCAGCGTGAACTCCGGCAGCAGCTGATGGAACTGGAAGATGAAACCGATATTGACATTGCGGAAACGCGCCAACGCCTTCTCGCCGAGCGTTTCGAGGCGGGTGCCCTCGTAGCTGACCGACCCGCTGTCGGCGCGTTCGAGCGACCCCACAATCTGGAGCAGAGTCGTCTTTCCGGCACCGCTGGGCCCGGTCACGGCAACGATTTCGCCGCGCCCGATGTCGAGGCTGACGCCGTCGAGAACGCGAAGCTTGTCGTAGCTCTTGACAATATCTCTGACTTCAATCATTCCGCAAAGTTACGAAAAAACCCCAACGACTCAAAAGTTAGTTCCTCAAACAGCGTTTGTGAATTTTATTTTCCTTTTTTGTGGTAAAACGGCCATCAGATACCATTCTGCGGTCGGGACAATGCCGATCAATGGCTGCGGTCGGGAAAGGCGATGACGATGTCGGGAAAGGCGAGGCGCCAGATGAAGGTGCGGCCGCGGGCTTCGGCCATGCCGTCGGGACTGACGGTAATCTCGGCAATGGTGAGGTCGTCGATGGCAGCGGCTTTGAAAACGGCCTCCTTGGCCATCCAGCGCACATGGGGGTCGAGCGGCATCTGCCTCTCGCGCTCAGTCAGAACCCGCTCTATTATACGCGATATGCGCGGCGACGCCGGTTCGGTGTCGACACCGAGGGGACTGTCGGAACAGAAGGCAATGACGGCTTTTTCACGCGAATGGCTGACAGAGATGAACAT
>DBGBEM010000228.1:0-3076 GCA_048477235.1 Muribaculaceae bacterium
ATTCCGAGGGTTGAGGCTATGCGCCCGGCAAGGGCCTGAACTGTCAGTCTGTTCATTTCAGTCGGTTGCGTAAAACCACGCTGGGCTTGAAGTTGACAATTATTGCCGGGGGCATCAGAAGCCGGTGTCCCGAGGCGTCGGCTTTGACATATTCATCGGCTTTCTCGGGGGAAAAGGTGCCGAAGCCGGGAATGGCGACAGAGTTGCCTTCGGCGAGGATGTCGACAATGGCGGCGCCGATGGCGCCGATTGTGTCGGAGGTGAATTCTTGGCCGTTCATTGACGAGAGTTGGTTGTGAGGTCAGTCGAAAAGCTCTTCGCTGACGAAGAAGCGCGGACGATGTTTGACCTCGATGAATATTTTGCCGACATATTCGCCGATTATGCCCAGAGCTATGAGGATAAGTGAACCGAGAAACCAGATGCTCAGCATCAGCGACGACCAGCCTGAGATGGCATGTCCCGAGAAGTGGCTGACGAGCACCCATATTCCTATCGCTATATCGACAAGCAGCAATATCAGCCCGATGAGGAAGATATATCGCATTGGCCGGGCCGAAAACGACGTTATTCCGTCGATCGAGAAGTTGAGCATCTTTGCCAGCGGATATTTCGATTCTCCGGCGGCGCGGGCAGCCCGCTCGTAGGTGACGACGGCGGTTGTCAGTCCGATCTGAGGCACGATGCCACGCAGGAAAAGGTTGCTTTCGCCATAGCTGAGAAGCATCCCGACGGCACGCCGGCTCATCAGGCGGTAGTCGGCGTGGTCGTAGACGGTTTCAAGTCCCATGACGCGCTGGAATCTGTAGAAGGCGTGGGCCGTGATACGTTTGAACGCCGTGTCGGTCTTGCGCGACGAACGCACACCGTAGACGATCTCGGCTCCGGCGTTGAACAGCTTCACCATTTCGATAATGGCGTCGGGATCGTCCTGAAGATCGGCATCGATCGACACGGCGGCGTCGCAGCGTTTCGCCACAGACGTCAGCCCGGCCAGCAGTGCATACTGATGGCCGCGGTTACGCGACAGCGAAAGCCCTTTGACGTGGACGGGGTCGGCCGCGTGCATTTCGGCGATAATGTCGCGCGTGGTGTCGCGGCTGCCGTCGTTGGCGAGCATGATGTAGCTGTCGGCCGATGCTATGCCTTCTTCGGCCATTCTCGTTATTACGCCGAGAAGGCGCGGCACCGACAGAGGCAGCACTTCCTGCTCGTTGTAGCAGGGAACCACGATGGCTATTACCGGCGGCTGTTTAGGCATGGAGAAGAGATCTGTCGGGGAATCAATAGTTGCGGGCAAAGATCACACGGCGCTTCGAAGGCTTGCCGGTAACCATACAGGTGCCTTCCTCGTTGTCGTCGTCGAGAGGAATGCAGCGTATGGTGGCTTTGGTTTCCTCTTTGATTTTCTCTTCGGTTTCGGGGGTGCCGTCCCAGTGACACATCAGGAAGCCGCCCTTTTCGATTTCGGTCTTGAATTCTTCGTAGGTGTCGACTTTGCGGGTCATTGCCGTGCGGCGGTCGAGGGCTTTCTTGAAAATGTTGGCCTGAATATCTTCGAGAAGATTCTTGACGTGGGCTGCAATGCCTTCGAGAGGAACGATCTCTTTCTCGAGAGTGTCGCGGCGCATAAGCTCCACGGTGCCGTTCTCGATGTCGCGGGCGCCTATTGCCAGACGCACGGGCACACCCTTGAGCTCGTAGTCGGCGAACTTGAAGCCCGGGCGGCGGTTGTCGGCGTCGTCATACTTGACACTGACGTCGAGGCCGCGCAGCTCGTTGACAATCGGCTCGACAACGGCCGAGATTTCCTTAAGCTGGTCGTCGGTCTTGTAGATAGGCACGATGACAACCTGAATGGGGGCGAGGTGGGGAGGCAAAACGAGGCCGTTGTCGTCGCTGTGCATCATTATGAGAGCGCCCATCAGGCGTGTCGAGACGCCCCATGAGGTCGCCCAGACATATTCGGGCTTGTTGTCGCGGTTTACGAAAGTGACGTCGAAAGCCTTCGCGAAGTTCTGGCCGAGGAAGTGGGAGGTGCCGCTCTGAAGAGCTTTGCCGTCCTGCATCATGGCTTCGATTGTGTAGGTCTCGACAGCTCCGGCGAAGCGCTCGTTGGCGCTCTTGACACCCTTTATGACAGGCATGGCCATATAGTTCTCGGCAAAGTCGGCGTAGACATTCAGCATCTCGACGGCTTTGGCCTGAGCCTCGTCGGAGGTGGCATGAGCCGTGTGGCCTTCCTGCCAGAGGAATTCGGCTGTGCGAAGGAACATTCGGGTTCGCATTTCCCAGCGCATCACGTTGGCCCACTGGTTGACGAGCAGGGGCAGATCGCGGTAGCTCTGAATCCAGTTGCGGTAGGTGTTCCAGATGATGGTCTCTGAAGTGGGGCGGATGATAAGCTCTTCCTCAAGCTTGGCATCGGGATCGACAACGACGCCCGAACCGTTCGGGTCGTTTTTCAGACGATAGTGGGTCACTACGGCGCATTCCTTGGCAAAACCCTCGACATGCTCGGCTTCGCGGCAGAGGAACGATTTCGGAATCAGAAGGGGGAAATAGGCGTTCTGGACGCCGGTTTTCTTGAACATTCCGTCGAGGATATGCTGCATCTTTTCCCATATCGCATAGCCGTAGGGCTTAATAACCATACAACCGCGCACAGCCGAAGGCTCGGCCAGTCCTGCCTTGACCACCAGCTCGTTATACCACTGTGAATAGTCGGTAGAGCGCTTGGTGAGGTCTTTCAATTCTTTTGCCATAGTTCTATATTGTTTTGTCTTTTCAATCTTGGTTCATGGGCTTTCCCCATTCGAGCCACAAAATTAGCAAAAAATCCCCGAAAAGCTCGGGACGGGACAGCTCTAAAGAAAAATTTTTCGAAATAATTTTGCCGTGAAAGAAAAAACTGCTACCTTTGCAACCGCAAAGCCAAAACGGCGGGATAGCTCAGTTGGTTAGAGCGTCGGATTCATAACCCGGAGGTCCCGAGTTCAATTCTCGGTCCCGCTACACTGAAAAGTGGCTCAGGTCGATGACCCGAGCCACTTTTTCGCATTCCGGGCGACGCGCG
>DBGBEM010000229.1:0-5033 GCA_048477235.1 Muribaculaceae bacterium
GTGTGTAGCCGCCATAACCGAACTGAAGCTCTGTTTTCTGGGCTGATGCCGAAGTGGCAATACCAATGACAATGGCAAGAACGAGAAGAATTTTTTTCATAGATGTCAGTAATTTTATGGGTTTTTAACTTTAACAACAACTATGTCCCGATGGTTCGCAGACCATTGTCAGGAAATTTTGCTCCAGTCGGCGGTGCGGCGGCTCAGACGGCTGAGTTCAAGCGCCATAATGCGGCCGGCGGGGCTTGTCAGTTCAGGGTCGGCGGTTAGGACGGCTTCGGCGTCGTCGCGTGCTATCTGGATAATCTGGCCGTCGGTAGCGAGATTGGCAATGTTGAGCTTCATCGGCAGTCCGCTCTGCATTGTGCCTTCGATGTCGCCGGGGCCGCGCATTCGCATGTCGGCTTCGGCGACGACGAATCCGTCGGTCGTAGAGGTCATGACTTCGAGCCGCTGACGTGTTTCTTTGGCGATTTTGCGTTTCGACATCAGAACGCAGTAGCTTTTGTCGGCGCCGCGCCCCACGCGCCCTCTGAGCTGATGGAGCTGGCTGAGACCGAAACGCTCGGCGTTCTCGATTATCATGACCGTAGCGTTGGGAACGTTGACTCCGACCTCGATGACGGTCGTGGCCACGAGTATGCGCGCTTCGCCCGAGGCGAAAAGGTGCATCTGATAGTCTTTTTCGGCCGGTTTAAGCCTTCCATGAACCATAGCCACGCGATAGTCGCGGAAAATCTCGCGGATTGTATCGTAGCCTTCCTCGACGCTCCGCAGGTCGAGTTTTTCGCTTTCGGCAATCAGCGGATAGACAATATAGACCTGTCGGCCAAGACGGAGCTGGGCGCCGACCGAGCGGTAGACATCCATGCGGTTTTCCTCGTATCGCAGCGAGGTCTCGACAGGTTTTCGCCCCGGGGGCAGCTCGTCGATGACGCTGACGTCGAGGTCGCCGTAGACGGTCATTGCCAGAGTGCGCGGAATGGGGGTGGCTGTCATGACAAGAACATGCGGCGGACGCTCGTTTTTTGTCCAGAGACGCGCGCGCTGGGCGACGCCGAAGCGGTGTTGCTCGTCGATGACGGCGAGTCCGAGGTTTTTGAATCTGACAGGGTCTTCGAGCAGGGCGTGGGTGCCGACGAGAATATGGAGCGAGCCGTCGGCGAGAGCCTCGTGGATTACGCGCCGCTCTTTGACGGGAGTCGAGCCTGTCAGCAGCCCGACATTTACACCGAGCCGGGCTACCATCGAACGCAGCGACTCATAATGCTGTCCGGCAAGGATTTCGGTGGGCGCCATCAGGGCGGCCTGATAGCCGTTGCCCATCGCTATCAGCATGCATAGCAGGGCCACGAGAGTCTTTCCGCTGCCGACGTCGCCCTGAAGCAGCCGGTTCATCTGGCGCCCCGAGCGCATGTCGTCGAAAATTTCGCGGACAACGCGTTTCTGGGCGCCGGTCAGCGGAAATGGAAGGCAGTCGCTGTAGAAGGCGTTGAGCCAGCGTCCGGCCGCGCCGAACCTCAGTCCGTCGGTGAAGCTTTTACGGCGCATGGCATGGCGCCGCAGATCGAGCTGAAGATAGAACAGCTCTTCGAATTTGAGCCGTTCACGGGCCTTTTGCAGAGCCTCGGCCGATGGCGGGAAGTGGATGTCGTGGAGAGCCTGTCCGAGACTGACGAATCTGTGGCGCGCAATCAGGTCGGCCGGAAGCGTCTCGGCGGGAGCACGCATGGTGTCGACGACGGTGCCGACCCATCCCGAAAGCTGGCGCGATCCTATGCCGCGCTGGCTCAGGCGCTGGGTCAGAGGATATATTCCGCGTATTCCGCGGGTGGCTTCGGCCGATGTTGTCATGTCGACCTCGGGATGTACGATCGACCATTGGTTGTTGAATGCCGATGGTTTGCCGAAAAGAATATATTCGACTCCGGTGTTATAGGCTTTCTTTATGGCGGATATACGGTGGAACCATACAGCCTGCAACAGGGCCGTCCCGTCGGAGAAAAGCCCGACGAGACGCCGTTTGGCGCCTTCGCCCTGCTCGGCGAAGCTGATGAAGCGGCCGCGGATCTGCACCGACGGCATATCTTCGCTCAACTCTCTGATATGATAAAAACGCGACCTGTCGATGTAGCCCGACGGAAAATGATGGAGCAGATCGTGGTAGCTCTCTATTCCGAGTTCTTCGGCAAGCAGACGCGAGCGCTGGGGGCCGACGCCTTTGAGGAACTTGACGGGTATGTCGCGAAGCCCGGCCATCAGAATCCTTTTTCGAGGTAGTAGGCGGCAAGCACGAGGTCGCCCGGATGGGTGATCTTTATGTTGGCGGGGGTGTCGTCGACAAGAGCGAGGTCGGTGAATCCGGCGGCTTCCATGACCGACGCGTCGTCGGTGAACGCCGGACTGTAGGGCAGTTCGTAGGCGTGGCGCAGTTTGGCGGCGTCGAAAACCTGAGGGGTGTGGACGGCGCGCAGCGTGGCACGCTCTTCGGCGCGCGACCCTCCGTCGGCAATGCGGCGTATCGAGTCTACAACGCCGACAACGGGGATGGCTCCGTCGGCTTGCTGAGAGATCAGGCGCCCGACAACCTCGCGGTCGACAAGCGGGCGCGCGCCGTCGTGGACGCCGATAATGTCGGCATCGTCGGCGTCGATGGCCCGGATGGCGTTTCTGACGCTTTCCCAGCGCGTGGAGCCTCCGGCAACAACTCTCGGACTATGGTAGTTGTTTTCGCGGCACCATTCTTTCCACCATTCTATGCGGTCGGGGCTGACAACGAGGATGACCTCGCCGCCGGCTTCGCGCAACCTGTCGACAGCATGGCAGACAACCGGACGGTCGCCGAGACGGCAGAACTGCTTCGGCAGGTCTCCGCCGAAGCGGCTGCCGCTACCTGCGGCCACTACAATGAAAACGGTCTTTCTCATCATCTGCAAAAATAGCGATTTTGGCCGATAAGTCCAACAATAGCGCAGTGGAGTGTGTTATGCAATTGTGAATAATATGACATCCGACATAAGCCTCAACGTTGTTTCCATCAAGGAAAACCCGCGTCTGACACGCCTCCACCGCTGGGAGATGGCGCGCTGCAAGGGCGCTCCAGTCGAGCTCGATCTTTCGCTGAGCTTCGATTCGGGCGGCGGGGAGGGCCTTATAGTGCTGAGCCTGACGGTGGGCTATCGCGCGCTGCGCGGAGTGATAGCACGCCCGCTGCTGACCTATTCGGCCGACGTGACTTTTGATCTGGGGCCTCACAGCGGAATGATGGTGACGCCTACCGCCGTCTATGTTCCGCAAAAGCTTCTCGGCCTTCTGCTGAGTGTCAGCGTCGGCGCTCTGCGCGGCATGGTCGCCCGCTGCACTTCAGGCACTTTCCTCGAGAAATATCCCCTGCCGGTGTTCGACATTTCGGAACTGCTGAAGAATATCAGGGGCGCGGGCCACGATGTGCGCCGCAGTATGCCGAGCCTTCACTTCGAGCTTGGCTGAACGGCCGGCTGTCTCAGCGTTCGAGACAGCCGTCGAGCATGGCGGTTATCGCCTGACGGTCGAGATTGCGGCCGATAATTACGATCTTGTCCATTCTGTCGCCCCAGGGCTCTTCCCAGTCTCGGTTTATCGACGGGTCGAGTTTGCGGAGCTGTTCGAGCTCTTCGGCAGGAGCTGTGGCATACCACAGTCCGGCCTCGGTCACTTTCATCTGATGTCCGGCGGTCTCGAACAGAAGCGACATGTCGCGGTTCTGGCTGAAGTAGAGAACGCCTTTTGACCGGATTATATTCTTCGGCCACTCTGTCGACAGCATCCTTTCGAATTTTTCGAAGTTGAACGGCTCGCGGCGCATATAGACCATTGTCGAGATTCCGTATTCGAGGGCTTCGCCTTCGCCTTCGTGATGGTGGTTATGTTCGTGATCGTGGTTATGTGATTGATGTGGTTGATGTGATTGATGTGGCTGATGTTCCCCTTCGATGCCCTGCACCCAGGCTGCCTGTGTGGCGGTTTTCTCAAAGCTGTAGTTGCCGGTGTTTATCAGCTCGCCCAGATCGACGCGGCAGTAGTCGGCGTCGATGATTTTCGCTCCGGGATTGAGCGCGTGGATGGTTTCGCGCAACTCGGAGGCCTGAAGAGCGGTCACTTCGCTGATTTTGTTGACGATTATGGTGTTGCAGAATTCAATCTGCTCGATAACGAGACGCTCGAGATCTTCTTCGCCGAGGTTGTCGCGCTTCAGGGCCGAGCCGCAGCCGAACTCGTCGGCCATGCGCAGGGCGTCGACAACGGTTATTATGCTGTCGAGACGCGGAATGCGATACCCCGGATTGTCGCCGGCCATTGCGTCGATGGCGTCAATAGAGCGCGCTATCGGAGCCGGCTCGCATATTCCGCTGGCCTCGATGACGATATAGTCGAATTTGCCGCTTTGGGCGAGTTGCGACAGCTGTTTGATGAGGTCGGTCGACAGGGTGCAGCAGATACAGCCGTTCGACAGGGCCACAAGGTCGCCGTCCTGTCCGACAACGCCCCCTTTCTGAATCAGACGTTCGTCGATATTGACCTCGCCGATGTCGTTCACGATCACGGCGAAGCGTATGCCCTGACGGTTGTTCAGGATGTAGTTCAGAAGTGTTGTCTTTCCGCTGCCCAGATAGCCCGTGAGCAGCAGCACGGGTAGATATTCTTTGGTCATGATTCTTTTTCTGAAAGGGGTGGGGGATAAAAAAACCGGCAGGATGAGGCCCTCACTCGGGGGCGCCGCATCCGGCCGGGTTTATGACGGGTTGTTGATTGTCGTTGTTCAGGGAAGGGCCTTATTTGAGGACCTCTTTGACGGCGTCGTTGGGAACCATCTGCTCCTGGAAGGTATAAGCACCGGTTTTGGGCGACTTAACCATCTTGATGACCTTGGAGTAGGTGCGGCCTTCACCCTTCTGCAGCGATGCTACGGTTTTCTTTGCCATGGCTTGTTACTGTTGTTGTTAAGGGTTTGATGATTATTTGATCTCTTTGTGAACCGTCACGCGCTTCAGAAT
>DBGBEM010000230.1:0-4472 GCA_048477235.1 Muribaculaceae bacterium
AGGAGATGTTCAATTTCGTCGAGATCAGCGGGCCATCACATCGGAAAAAATTCCGATGAAATTTAGAATTTAGAATTTAAAATTTAAAATGGACGGCGAGCGCGACGAAGGAAATTTAGAATTTAAAATTTAGGCAATTTGCCCGGTAAAACCTTAGAGACACACCCGTAATTTTAAATTCTAAACTTTGAATTTTCAATTGATATTTCATGTCTTGAAGAGCCTTGAAAAAGGCGAGACCGGCCCGAGCAGTGATGCCCGGGCCGGTCCGTAAGGGCCACACCAAAGGATGCGATGAAACTCCGAAAGACAGGATTTGAGTGCTCGCCGCCCTTTGTAATCCGCCTGGCCGGAAAAACCGGCGCCTCGTCAGAGGCTGGGGCCCGCCATCGGCCGACTAAGCTTGCCTCGGAATTATATTTGTAATTGATGAGTTTCCCAATCTACTTTGATGTGGTGTATCTCAAGCTCGGGCTCTCTCGCCCTCGCTGTTTTATTCTTTCAACGCAAAGATAAGCCGTTTTGTTTAATCCGGCAAACGATGAGGCGAAAAAAATCGCGCTGAGAAGTTACTTTTTGCCGTTTGCAGCGAATTAGCTAACTTTGCCGTCTGAAACAAAAACAACCCTGACCTCATTACAATGAAAGAACTTGCCAAGCAATATAGCCCGCACGAAGTCGAAGAGCGCTGGTACGGCTACTGGATGCAACACCGTCTGTTTCATTCCGAACCCGATGGCCGCGAGCCATATACGATAGTTATACCGCCGCCCAATGTGACGGGCATTCTCCACATGGGGCACATGCTGAACAACACGATTCAGGATATTCTGATTCGCCGCGCCCGAATGCAGGGAAAGAACGCGCTGTGGGTTCCGGGCACCGACCACGCGTCGATAGCCACCGAGGCCAAGGTCGTCGCCAAGCTTGCCGCCGAAGGCATCGCGAAGAGCTCGCTGACGCGCGAGCAGTTTCTCGAACACGCCTGGGCATGGAAAGAGAAGCATGGCGGAATAATTCTCGAACAGCTCAAGAAGCTCGGAGCATCGTGTGACTGGGAGCGCACGGCCTTCACCATGGACCCCGAGCGCTACCGCTCGGTTATGCGCGTCTTTGTCGACCTCTACCGCAAGGGGCTTATATATAAAGGAGTCAGGATGGTCCACTGGGATCCGAAGGCGCGCACGGCCCTGAGCGACGCCGAGGTCGTTTACCGCGACGAACATTCGAAGCTCTATTATCTTCGCTATCATATTGTCGGAGAAGAGGGTTACGCCGTTGTGGCGACTACGCGCCCCGAGACAATCATGGGCGACACGGCTATGTGTATCAACCCCAACGACCCGAAGAACGCCCACCTCAAGGGTAAGCGCGTCATCGTTCCGCTGGTCGGCCGCGAGATACCCGTCATCGAAGACGAATACGTAGAGATGGATTTCGGCACAGGCTGCCTGAAGGTCACCCCCGCCCATGATCCCAACGACTATATGCTCGGTCAAAAGCATAACCTCGAAAGCATCGACATCTTCAACGAAGACGCCACTCTCAGCCCCGCCGCGGGCCTCTATGTCGGCCTCGACCGCTTCGAGGTGCGCCGCCGCATCGTCGACGACCTCGCCGCCGCCGGCCTTATCGAGAAGGTCGAGGACTACGAGAACAAGGTCGGCTACAGCGAGCGCAACGCCGACACCGTAGTCGAGCCGCGCCTGTCGTCGCAGTGGTTCATGAAGATGAAAGGGATGGCAGTGCCCGCCCTCGAAGCTGTCGAAGACGACACGATAAAGTTCGTTCCCGAGAAATTCAAGAACATCTACCGCCACTGGATGGAGGATGTCCACGACTGGTGTATCTCGCGCCAGCTCTGGTGGGGCCACCGCATTCCGGCCTGGTATCTGCCCGACGGCAGCGTCGTCGTGGCCGAGACCGCCGAAGAGGCTCTCGAAGAGGCCCGCAGAAAGAATCCGGCGCTGACAGCCGCCGACCTCGAGCAGGATCCCGACGTTCTCGACACCTGGTTCTCGTCGTGGCTCTGGCCCATCGCCCTGTTCAACGGAATCCTCGACCCCGACAACAAAGAGATCAGCTACTACTACCCGACCGCTACGCTGGTCACCGGCCCCGACATCATCTTCTTCTGGGTTTCGAGGATGATCATGGCCGGATATGAGTTCCGCAAGGAGCCCCCGTTCAGGAACGTCTATTTCACCGGCATCGTGCGCGACGAGATAGGCCGCAAGATGTCGAAGCAGCTCGGCAACTCGCCCGACCCGCTCGACCTCATCGCTACCTACGGCGCCGACGGCGTGCGCATGGGCCTTATGCTCTCGGCCCCCGCCGGCAGCGACATTCTCTTCGACAAGAAGCTCTGCGAGACAGGCCGCAATTTCTGCAACAAGATATGGAACGCCTTCCGCCTCGTCAAGGGATGGGAGGTCGACGCGCAGGCCGAACAGCCGCGCGCCGCGGCCGAAGCCATCGAATGGTTCGACAGCAAGCTGTCTGCCACAATCGCCGAGCTCGACGACCTGTTCTCGAAATTCCGCATCTCCGAGGCGCTGATGGCCGTCTACCGCCTGTTCTGGGACGAATTCTCGTCGTGGTATCTCGAGGCCGTCAAGCCCGCCTGGCAGACCCCTGTCGACGCAAAGACGCTGGCCGCCGTAGAGCGCCATTTCGACGCCCTTCTGCGCCTGCTCCACCCCTTCATGCCCTTCATCACCGAAGAGCTCTGGCAGAATCTCGCCGAGCGCCGCGAGGGGGAATCGATAATGTATGCCGCCGAGCCGCGCGGCCAGGAACCCGACGCCGGGGTTCTCGAGAAGATGGAGACCGTCAAGGCGATCGTCAACGGAGTGCGCGGCGTGCGCGCCAAGCGCAATATCGCGCCGAAAGAGGCTCTGGAGCTCCACGTCGTCGGCGACCTGCCCGCTCCCTGGCCCGAGCTTATCGGAAAACTCGGCAACGTTTCGGCGATAGCCAATGTCGGCGAAGCCGACGCCACCGCCGCCAAGTTCATCGCCGGCACAACCACCTACGAGGTTCCGCTGGCCGACATGATCGACACCGAGGCCGAGCGCGCCAAGCTCGCCAAGGAGATCGACTATCTCAGGGGCTTCAAAGCCTCGATCGAGAAGAAGCTCTCGAACGAGCGGTTCGTGGCCAAGGCTCCGGCCGCCGTTGTCGAGGGGGAGCGCAAGAAACTCGCCGACGCCGAGGCCAAGATCGCCCGGCTGACCGAGTCGCTTCAGGCGCTATCGTGAGAACCGACTGACATTCAGGCCGATGACAGGTTACCAATGGTTCAGACTGACGTGCATAGTGGTGCTGTGGCTGCTGATATGCTGGTTTGTCGTGGCATATCAGCCGTTCACGCTGCGCGTTGCCTTCATCGTCGTCGCCTCGGGAATAGTAGTGTTTGTGCCGCTTTATAAAAAATATAAGCGCAATGGCAGGAAGTAAATATCCCTTGCTCGAAAAGATCGACAGCCCTGCCGATCTGCGGCGTCTTCCGCCGTCGGAGCTGCCGGCGGTGTGCGCCGAGATACGCCGGTTTCTCATCGAGAAGCTGGCTGTCCATCCGGGTCATTTCGCCTCGTCGATGGGAGCCGTCGAGATAACGGTGGCGCTCCACTATGTGTTCAACACCCCCGACGACCGCATCGTATGGGACGTGGGCCATCAGGCCTACGGCCACAAGCTGCTCACGGGCCGGCGCGACGCCTTCGACACCCTGCGCTGCCTCGACGGGCTCAGCGGCTTTCCGAACCCGCAGGAAAGCGAATACGACACGTTCACGGCCGGACACGCCTCGAACAGCATATCGGCCGCCCTGGGAATGAGCGTAGCCTCGTCGCTGACAGGCGTCGACCGCAATGTCGTCGCCGTCATAGGCGACGCCTCGATAGCCGGAGGGCTGGCCTGGGAGGCTCTGAACAATGCCGCCAACGCCAACGCCAACCTGCTCATCATCCTCAACGACAACGACATGTCGATCGACCGTCCGACAGGCTCGCTGAATTCCTATCTGGCCCACCTGACGACGTCGAAAGCCTATAACACCCTGCGCTACAAAGCCTACCGCACGCTCAAGCGGCTCCGCCTCATCAGCGACCGCCGCCGCGGCGCCGTGCTGCGCTTCACCAACAGCCTCAAGTCGCTCTGGGTTCACGAACAGAACCTGTTCGAGGGGCTGAACATACGCTATTTCGGGCCTTTCGACGGCCACGACATAAACCGCATTGTCAGAGTGCTCTCCGACATCAAGGACATGAAAGGGCCGCGCCTGCTCCACCTCAGAACCGTCAAGGGGAAAGGATTCCCCGCCGCCGAGCAGAACCCCGCCGCATGGCATGCCCCCGGACTTTTCGACCCCGCCACAGGCGAGAAAATCAAGGAGAGCGGCGCGGCGCCCAAGCCCCCGAAGTTTCAGGACGTTTTCGGAAAGACGCTGACAGAGCTGGCCGAAGCCGACC
>DBGBEM010000231.1:0-2993 GCA_048477235.1 Muribaculaceae bacterium
GATCCACATCATAATCTCGCCCGGCAACGACCAGCATCTCTACTACGAAGACTCGCGGCTGCTGAAAAGCCTCAGCCTCTATCCCTACGTCCAGATAGTCGTCATGCTGGCCTTCATTCTCGTTGTCTACTTCGCCGTCACGTCGACCAAGCGCGCCGAGCAGAACAAGGTGTGGGTCGGACTGTCGAAAGAGACCGCCCATCAGCTCGGCACCCCGATATCGTCGCTTATGGCATGGATGGAGCTGCTGCGGTCGGCCGACGTCGACCCCGAGATGGTCGACGAGATGGACAAAGATGTCCGGCGCCTTTCGACAATAGCGTCGCGCTTCTCGAAAATCGGATCGGTTCCCGGTCTCGAGCCCGAAAACCTCAACACCCTCGTAGAACGTTCGGCCGCCTACATGAAAACGCGCATATCGAACCACATAGCGCTCTCGACAGACCTGTGCCGCGAACCGCTGACCGTGGATCTGTCGGCGCCGCTGCTCGAATGGGTCATGGAAAACCTCATCAAGAACGCCGTCGACGCCATGGAGGGGCACGGCTCGATCTCCATCACAACGCGTCGCGACGACCGCTATGCCATTGTCGACGTCAGCGACACCGGCAAAGGAATCCCGCGCAAAAACCTCAAGACAGTCTTCAAGCCGGGCTACACGACCAAGAAGCGCGGCTGGGGGCTCGGACTTGCCCTCGCCCGCCGCATCATCGAGGAATATCACCACGGCCGAATCTGGGTCAGCTCCAGCGAACCGGGGCGCGGCACAACGTTCACCATACGCCTTCCGCTTGCCTGATGAGACTGCGTCTGATAATAATAGCCGCGGCCATACTTGCCGCAACAGCTGTTTCAGCAACGGAGCTTCTCGACAGCGCGCGCCGGCTCACGGCCGCCAACCGCTACGCCGAGTCGCTGGCTCTGCTGCGCACCTTAAGCCCCTCCGAAGGCACCCGCGAATCAATCGAGACAAAAGAGCTCATCGGCGACAACTATTATTCACTGGGAATCTACAACCAGGCCGCCGAACTCTACAACGAAGCCGTAGCAGAAGCGCGCTCCCACGGATTCGAAGAACTGACTGCCGACAATCTCAACGCCCTCTTCCGCGTCTACTACATGAACTCCGAAACCGAGCGCGCCGCCGACCTGCTTGAGAGCGCCGCCGAAATATACCGGCGCCTCGGCGTGCGCCACAAACAGCGCAATGTCCTCAACAATATGGCGCTTGTCCACTTCGCCCGCGGCGACGTCGACTCGGCGCTCAAACTTCTGTTCGAGGCCCTCGAGATAGCCCGCACTGTCGACGACCCCACGACCCCCGACGCCGCCGAAAAGGTCACTGTCAACATCGGCGAGGCATATTACCGCCTCGGAGAATATGTCAAATCCGAGAAAATACTCTCAGAAGGACTTGCCAATATAGCCGACAAGCCCGACTCCTGGACCAAACTACACATGGCTGCAAGTCTGGCTCGGGCAAAAGCGAAACTCGGCAAGAAAAATGAAGCCCGCGCCCTGCGTGCTGTCATCGACCGATGCATACCGACAACCCAGCCCGCCAGACAGCCCGACATCTACAGCTCGCTCGCCGAGATCGAATTTCTCACAGGCGACTCCATACAGGGGCTGCGCGACCTCCTTCGCTCGCGCGCACTGACCGACACAATCGAATCGCGCCAGAACGCCGGAGTGCTGCGCCAGCTGCTCGTTGTCTACGACACCGAACGCCTTCAGTCGCGCAACGAAGCGCTGCAGAACTCGGTTAAGAACCGCACGATAATCATTTCGATAGCCATCGTGGCCTTCATGCTGCTTCTGGGTCTGCTCTTCGCCCTCTGGGCGAAACTGCGCACCGACCGCATCGTGCGCCTCCAGTCGGAGCGCATCGCCGAAATCGAACGCATCGAACACCAGCGCAAAGAAGAGCAGCTCATCGACGAAATAGACCCACGCAACCGGCAGCTGACATCGTTCCCCATCGACCTCGCCGCCGTCAACGAATTCCACGGACGCATAATCGACAGTCTCGGCGGTCTGCGGCGCGACCTGCCCGACAACGACCGCCCGGTTCTCGACGACACCCTGCGCCAGTTGCGCACATTCAACGAGCGCGCAGTCACCGAAGACTTCCGCACGGCCTTCGACCGAGTCCACCCCTCATTCTTCCGCACGCTCGAACGCGAATGCCCCCAACTGACGAAAAACGACCACCGCCTCTGTGCCTTCCTGCTGCTCGGAATGTCGACAAAAGAGATTGCCGCACTGACATTCCGCGAAGTAAGAAGCATCGAATCATCGCGCCTCAGGCTAAGGAAAAAGCTCAACCTACCCTCGGGAACGTCGCTTTACGACTTCCTCAACTCATTGAACAGCCAATAATTAACCCGATGCAGTAGTATTGCAGTAGTGCAATATTCGTTTCTTTGGCGCGCATAGGCTATTTTTGTTGAAAAATTTATGACTGCCGTAGAGGCAGGCAGAAAAGAAAGACAAAAATTGCAAAGAAATTTTAGCCGCTTCGGCGGCACGGTCATGCGGGCGCCGTGAGGCGGTCAAACGACATAACGGGGTCGGCAGCTCTGCCCATGCTGCCGGCCCCGGTTTGTTTCAGACCGGCGACCAAGCCGCCAGTCATCGGTTCGCCGAAAATAAACCGAAATTTTTGCAGATAGTCAGAATATGTCTATATTTGCGTGCCGTTTAAGGGCGCTTAATGCCTGAGAGCGGCCATCTCTGCCAACAGAGGTGTGACATATCAAAATAAGCGTATTTACTTAGCTTACTTTCTGGCTCATAAGAATCTCGCAAATTCTAACTCACCGTCAGGAAGCCGGCAACAGTAGATGCCTCTGTGTATGAATATCGGGTCAGCGGATTTTCCCGGTGGGCAGACGTTGTCTCGGAGTAGAGTGCTATCTTTGCAGGATGAAACCGACCCAACTTTTACGCGCCATCCTTCCGGATGTTCTGATCGACAATTTCGAAGTCGA
>DBGBEM010000232.1:0-2151 GCA_048477235.1 Muribaculaceae bacterium
CTACAGCTGCGACGCATTCACGGTCTATCCCGACTCTGTTGTTGAAGACACGCTTGTTGTCCGCGCCGACAACCCCCTTCAGCTTTCGGGCGACAGGCTTATCTGGCGCGCCCGCGCTGTCGACGGACGACATCCGCTATATCAGAGCAGCCAGAGCCTCGTCGATGCCCTATATAATAGAGGTGTCGCGCGCCTGACCGGACGCCGCACGGAATCGACAGTAGCCAACGCCTACGACATAGCCCTGTCAACGGCGATACTCGACCCCGGGCATTCGATGAAACTGCTTCGGCGACGCATCGAACGCGGGCGCATCGCTTCCGACAGCGCAGCGTGGCCTGTGGCGACCGACCGTATCGTATGGGCGGCCGCAGCGTGGGAGGTTTACCTGATGACAGGCGACCGCCAATGGCTCAGCGAGAGCCGGAAAGTAGTCAAGGCCACTCTCGACGACGATCTCGGCTTGCTCTATGACCGCCGCTCTGGTCTTTTCAGAGGACAGTCGACCGTTCCCTCGGAAGCCGCACGCAGTTTTCCCGGCTGGATGGAGCTTTCTGACAGATACGCATCTATGGGACTGACCGTCAATGTCCTGTATCTGCGGGCGCTCGAAATTCTCGAGATGATGAATAACGAGAGCGGCATCACCGACCCCGACATAGCCGCTCTGCGACAGCGTCTGGCTCCTGCCATCAACGACTGCCTGTGGATTCCGAATCTGAACCGCTACAGCCAGTATCTCTATTCCGAACCATATCCGATAGCCTCGCAGGCTTCAGACAATCTCGGACAGTCACTTGCCATAATCTACGGTGCGGCGACAGCTGAAATGGCCTCGGCCTTGGTCGGTCACAACCCGGTAACTACGCGGGGAATAGAGGCGCTCCACCCTACCCCTCATAACGCCGACAGCATCTACAGCGGGCCGTCGGCCATGGTTATGGGATGGTGGAATCTGGCCGCTCTTAAAGCCGGCAACGGCGATGCGCTGACCGCGGGCATCGGAACCCTCTGCCGGTCGGCCGCGTTGCGCGGCGACGGCGATGCCGCCATAGCGTCATTGCCACTGCGGATCATAGCCGGAATAGAGCTGACGACACGCGGAATCTCGTTTCATCCGTTCGTACCGCAGGCTTTCGGCGGAGTCAAACGGCTGACGGGAATCATCTACCGTGACTCTGAGATAGACATAACAGTGCGCGGAACCGGTTGCACCATCGATACTTTCCGACTCGACGGGCGCATCACTCCCGAACATATCGTTCCTGCCGACATCGTGCCCGGGAGCCACCATGTCGAGATAGTGCTCGCCGACGATGTGCTGCCCGCCGGAAAAGTCAACATAGCCGACAAGGCGGTCATGCCCGCCACTCCCGACGTCAGATGGACAGGTCTGCGCGAGGCATTAATCCGCGAAGGCTCCGGCGACACCGACTTCGCCGTATATCTGAACGGCGACTTCGACGAAGAGATTATCAACCCTAAATATTCGCTTTACGAAGCGCCCGTCTTCACTGCCGTCAGCATAGCGCCTCTGCGCGACGAATCGGTATGGGGATATGCCGGCGCCCCTTATTATTACTATCCCGACTCGTCGTTCGCCATGGTGATTCCTTTCGGCGAACGCGGCGCCGACGAAGAACTCGACATCGACGTGCCTCAGGCAGCGACATACTTTGCTTCGGTTAGTTTCGCGAACAGAACAGGAACCGAACTCCTTCATAACAGGCCGGTAGCATTCGCGGCTGAGGTCAACGGACAGTCCGCCGGGCTGTTTGTCGGTCACCGCGTCGAACCTCCGCTGCTGCGTGCATGGTCGAATATGCTCGCGCTGACTCTCCCCAAAGGCAAAATAAAAATCAGAGTTCATCCGCTCAATTATATACATTCTTACAATCCTTTCATCGGCGATCAGCCCATAGAACTGCTCAGTCTCAGGCTTATTCGCTCCTAACTTAAAAGTTACCAATGAAAAAACTGATCATTTCGCTTTCACTGCTGGCCTCACTGGCAGCAACGGCCGCAAAACCGTCGTCACCTCAGATCAACAGCGTCGAACCGCCTTACTGGTGGACAGGCATGGCAAACGACACACTTCAGATTATGCTCTCAGGCCCGCGCATCGGCCTGACCGAGACTTCGATGAAACCT
>DBGBEM010000233.1:0-1941 GCA_048477235.1 Muribaculaceae bacterium
GGCCGTGCGCCGAGCACCGGACGAGCGATGCTCGCCCCTACGGGTGGAGGATTTTTGACAACTCTGTCATTTAGAGTGTGGAAATATACCTACTACCTATGCAGAACATAATCGGGCAACCGCAATAACGACGCTTGCCATTCTCAACGCGGATCGCTCTCCGGCAGCCGCCGGTCAGTTGCCGAAGCCGAAGAAGTCGGGCAGTGAGCCGTAGCCGCCTTGCTGCGAGCTCTGCCTGTTATCTTCGTTGGCAAGCGCGGACTGTATCTGTTCGCCGACGGTGACGTTGACGCTTATCGTCTTACCCTGACGGTAGACGGTGAGCGTCAGGGTATCGCCGACGGAGGCCGCGCTCACGGCCTCGGACAGGCCGGTTCTGCCGGATATCTCCTTGCCGTTTACGGCGGTGATGATGTCGTTTATCTGAAGTCCGGCCTTCTCGGCGGGGCTGTCCTCGCTGACGGCCTTGACGGCGGCACCCGCGGGCAGGCCGTAGCCCATGGTCTCCTCGCTGACGTCCGACACATTAACGCCGATGTACGGCTTTGCGACGTAGCCGTTTTCAATGATGCTCTCGACGATGCCGCGGACGTGGTTTATTGGGATGGCGAAGCCGATGTTGTCGATGGAGGCGCCCGAGCCGGAGCCGGAATATTTCGCGTTGGTGATGCCGATGACCTCGCCGTAAAGATTGAACAGCGCGCCGCCGGAGTTGCCGGAGTTTATGGCGCAGTCGGTCTGGATGAGGTTCATCGTGACGCTGTTTGAAAGGGTGATCTCGCGGTTGAGCGCGCTCACCGCGCCCGACGTGAGCGAGAAGGTCAGCTCGCCGAGGGGATTGCCTATCGCAACGACGCTGTCGCCGACGTTCAGATTGTCCGAATCGCCCAGGACAACGGGGGTCAGGCCCTCGGCGTCGATCTTCAGCACGGCGATATCGCTGCTCTCGTCATAGCCTATGAGCGTAGCGTCGTAGCTCTTTCCGTCGTAAAGCGTGACGCTTATGGAGCTTGACGACTCGATAACGTGGTAGTTTGTCAGAACATAGCCGTCCGCGGTGAGGATGAAGCCGGAGCCGGAGGCCGCCGAGGTGGTCTGGAAGCCCCAGTAGTTGGTCGTGACCGAGGTGGTTATGCCGACGGTCGAGTTCACGTTCGCGGCATAGACCTCCGCGGGCGTCATGAGCTTGCCGGTCTCGATCTTGGAAACGTCGATGACGGAGGACTCGCGCTGACCCTCGTATATCGTGGTGCTTCCCTTGCCGAACAGCGAGTTTCCTATCGCCGAGCCCAGAAGCCCCATGAGCAGCGCCAGCACAAGGCCGACCGCCACGAGCACCGTCGTTTTCTTTTTCCCGCCGGCGGGCGCAGGAGTGCCGTTATTGTCCGGCTGATAGTTTTCGTTATACATATTATCCATGGATCATACCTCCCGGTTGAATTATATACTTTTATACGGTACCGCATACGCAGATCCGATGCGCTCTCTCGATAAACCGCCCGGGGGGAGATTCCCCCTTTGCTGATAATAGAATATATCCCCAACCTGAAACAAACCCGAAACTGCTCGCCGCAGGGGCAATTCGGTGCTCGGCGCACGGCCAATCCGCATTAAGAATGGAAATCGTCGTTATTGCGGTATCCCGATTATATCCTGCGGAGGTAGTCGGCACATTTCCATTTTCTAAATGACAAATGAGTTTTAAATCCCCCACCCGTAGGGGCGGCCATTGGCCGTCCGCCGGCGGCAATCGTAGTTATATTTCTGCCTGTCGGGACAAAGCGGCAGAAGATTTGAAATAACACCTCATCCGTCGGCTGCGCCGACACCTTCCCCTCAAGGGGAAGGCTGTTTGCGCATCGGTAAAGTACAGAACTCCTTTCTGAAAAAAGCCGCAGTATAAATCGACCGGTAAGGAAAGAGTTTTGCCCTTTGCCTTCC
>DBGBEM010000234.1:0-2878 GCA_048477235.1 Muribaculaceae bacterium
AGGCGTGTGTTTTATCTTTATGACGTGCCGTCGGGCGCGATGCGCGGGGGACATGCCCACCGTGTCGAGCAGCAGGTGCTGATAGCTCTGTCGGGGAGCTTCGACGTGCGTCTCGACGACGGTCGGGAGCAGATGACCGTCACACTTAACCGTCCCTACCGGGGTGTGCTGATACCGCCGGGGGTGTGGCGCGAGCTCGAGAATTTCACAAGCGGGAGTGTCTGCCTGACGCTTTCGTCGATAGATTACGACGAGAGCGACTATATCCGCTCTTACGCTGACTTTTTAGCATCGAAAAAATGAAGCAGTATCCGTTTCTTGATCTGCGCGCTGTTGTGGCGCCTTACGCCGACGAGCTCAGGGAGGCTGCCTTGCGTGTGATCGACAGCGGCCGCTATGTCGGTGGCCCTGAGGTCGAGGCTCTCGAGAGTCAGCTCTCCGGGTTGCTTAAAGCGCCGTATGTGGTAGGGGTCAGCAACGGGCTCGACGCCCTGCGCCTGACGCTGCGCGCCTGGGTTGAACTCGGGCGCCTGAAGCCTGGCGACGAGGTGATTGTTCCGGCCAACACGTATATTGCCACCGTCTTAGCTGTCACCGACGCCGGACTGACGCCTGTGCCTGTGGAGCCGTCGATCAAGACTATGAACCTCGACACAAGTCTGCTCGAAGCTGCCATGACGCCGCGCACGCGCGCCGTCATGCCCGTTCATCTCTACGGCAATGTGGTCTGGGACAGCGCCCTGACCGACTTTGTGAAACGCCATGATCTGCTCGTGCTCGAAGACAATGCGCAGGCTATCGGTGGTCGCGCTCTCGCGCCCGGCCTGTTCGGCAGCGACATGGCGGGCGCTCTGGGCCACGCAGGCGCCCTGAGCTTCTATCCGACGAAGAATATAGGAGCATTGGGCGATGCCGGAGCCGTTGTCACTCACGACGCCGAGCTGGCCCGCACGGTTCGTGCGCTTGCCAACTACGGCAGTGACCGACGTTACCATAATATAATGGCGGGCTTCAACTGTCGGCTCGACCCTATGCAGGCGGCTCTGGTCGGAGTGCGCCTGAACCATATCAAAGAAGAGAACGCCGACCGCTTCGCCCGCGCTCTGGCTTATACGCGAGAGCTCAACAATCCGGCGGTTATAGCGCCGGGAGTGTCGCGTGAGGTAGTCGACCAGGTCTGGCATCAATATGTTGTCCGTGTCACCGGCGGGCGGCGCGATAACCTCGCTGAGGAACTCCGTAAAAGAGGTGTCGCCACCGACATACACTATGCCGTGCCCCCCCACCGCCAGCCCTGCTATGCCGCTACGCTCGGTCGGAAAAGCTATCCGGTCACGGAGCAGCTGGCCTCGGAAGTGCTCAGCCTGCCGATAGCGCGCGGAACCGAGGTCAAAGATGCGGCCGATATAGCCCGTATAATAAATGAAATCAGACTCTGACACTATGACGCGAAGAAAACGCCGCCGCAATCCCAGGCTTGGCGCGGGCCTGCTGGCCATTGTCCTTGTAGCACTCTTTATCGGCGGGGCCGTGTTCTACAACAGAATCATGGCGTCGCATTCGGGCGCTCTTCCCGGACAGTCGGGCGCCTACGGCGACCTGCTGAAGGTTGTCGACACTTTCAACCGTCCCGACGCCCGGCTGAAATATAAGGCTATGGACATATCGTTCAACGCCGACGACCATATACCGAACTGGGTCGCGTGGGAACTTCTCGGCTCGGAGACCGACGGCGAGATTCCGCGCGCACGCTCGTTCAGCCACGACGACAATGTTGCCGGATGTGCCTGGCGCGAAGACTATGTCAACAGCGGCTATGACCGCGGCCACATGGCCCCCGCGGGAGATATGAAGTGGGATCGCGAGGCCATGCGCGAGTCTTTTCTGCTGACGAACGTGGCTCCGCAGTGCCATGCTCTCAACGGCGGCTCGTGGAAGACGGTCGAGGAACTGTGCCGGAAGTGGGCCGTCAGCGATTCGGCCATCATAATTGTCTGCGGGCCGGTGCCGGGAGAAACACCGATAGAGCGTATCGGGGAATCGAGGGTCAGCGTTCCACGACGCTTTTTCAAGGTCGTTCTGTCGCCATACGTCAGGCCGGCGCGCGCCATAGGCTTTGTCATGCGTAACAGCGAGGACAGGCAGTATGCGTCGAAATGCTACGTGAGTGTCGATGAGGTTGAGCGGCTGACAGGCTATGACTTCTTTTCGGAACTCCCCGACACACTCGAGAACGCAGTCGAGGCGAAGGTCAATCCCTACGACTGGGAGGGCCTGAATCTGTAGTCTTCCTCAGCCTACGCGGCCTATTACGGCGGCTGAGCTGCCGTGGGAGCTCCGGCGACACGCCGCGAGGGCTTCGGGCGCTTTTTCGCTGTCGACAACTATAATCATTATTCCCCGGCAGGGTGTATTCATCACAGCCGCTCCCGATGTCGCCAATGCGGCGGTTATCGGAATGGCGCGCCTGTCGACGGTGATTTCCATGCCTGTCAGGCGGCGTATGTCGGCAAAAGTCTGTTCGAGGCCGCCACGGCCGGGAACGAACATGGCTCTCGGAGTAGCGACATCGAAGATGTCGGCCACTATGTCGCCCAACGAAGCCGACTCGCTTCCGACAGCTCCGGTGAGAATCACGATGTCGCCGCTTTCCGCACAGCCTGGGTCGATGTCGATTTCGGGACGCACAATGCCGAGTGCTGTCAGTGTCAGCTCAATGTGGTCGCTGCCCGGCACGATATTCATGTCGGCGCTGACAATTTCGGTCTCGGCCAGTCGGGCGGCTTCGCCGATGCGGGACGTCAGCTCAGCCGGAAGAGCATCGTCGGCATTGCCGCCGATGCGCAGCGAAATGGCCAGCCAGCGCGGGAACGCGCCG
>DBGBEM010000235.1:0-4531 GCA_048477235.1 Muribaculaceae bacterium
GAGCTTTCGGGCCGAGCCGCTGCGCAACCTCGCGTGCAAGCTCTATGCCGCCGCCCACGGTCAGGAAGTCGATATCCTTGCTGTGGCGACCGAGCAAAAGATCGCGCACATAGCCGCCGACGACGTATGCCTCGCGCCCGAGGCTGTCGGCAGCGTCGCCGACGAGATGAAAGATCGGTTTGTCGATTCGTTCAGCGTAGTTCATTCACACATCAAAATATTGAATCTCTTCGGGAGCCGGAGTCAGATTCTCGGGCTCTCCGTCGCGGCTGAGGGCATAGGTATTCTCGATGCCGACAGCTCCGACATGGGGAATGACGAACTTAGGCTCGAGAGCGATGACATTTCCTTCGGCAAGAATGTCGCGTGAGCGCGGCGCTATGACGGGCAGCTCATTGATTTCGATGCCGACACCGTGTCCGATAAATCCGGCTTTCTGGCGGTGGCCCATGAAATATTCGTGGAGTCCGCGCTCATGAACCATATTGACAGCCATCTCATAGAGTTCGCGGGCAGTAACTCCCGGGCGCGCAATGCGGCGGAACTCCGCATGGATGTCGATCGAACACTGATGGGCCCGCAGGGCAACCTCGGGAATATCTCCGAGAGCGAAAACGCGGGTCATATCGGTCATGTATCCCGTGAAATCGCCTCCCATATCGACCATTACAGTCGTGCCCGGGCGTATCATCGTGCCGTTGGCTCCTACCGGCAGACTCGGGTCGGAACCTGCGCCTCCCATTGCAAAATCGTAGGGGGAGGGATTGTCGGCATTCTCGCCGACGAGCACATTGCCCATGAAAAACTCCATTGAATCGCCACTGATGCGGAACTGGCCCAGCGATCCTTCGAGGCGCGACACCCGTTCGATCTCTATCTGGAGCTCGATGTCTGACATTCCCTCGGTAAAGATATGGGGGATTCTCGAATAAACGCGCTGGTGGGCCACACCGCTGCGGCGTATCATGTCGATCTGGGCGGCAGTCTTGCGCGAACGCGCCTCGCGCATAACAGCCGAGGCATTGCAAAGCTCAGCCTCAGGAAAGATAGCTTTCAACCGTCGGATTTCGCTGAAAGAGCGCGTGTCGAGCTCAAGACCGATCCGTCGGGGCTGCCGTGCGAGCCGCGAGGCAATCTCTTCAGGCTTGCGCACAAATTCGGTCGAGTCTCCCTTGAGAACGACGGGGCGTTTGACGAAAAACAGGACATCCCCCTCGAAAGGCACGTATATCCATCCCGCGAAAACGCGGCCGGTCAGGTCATAGATATTGGAGTTGTCGGCGAGCAGAAGCGCGTCGGGAGCATCCGTGGCCGATGCCATTACACTGCGCACGCCGTCGATACGTTTCTGAAACTCGGCATTGTCGAGCAGAAGTGTCGAAAATTCATCTTTAGGTTCTATCATCGCTATTCCTGTTTAATTTAACGGCTCCTGAAATACACTCCGACAGCCTCGACACCGCGGAGGGTATCGACACGCATTATGTGCCGGACTTTAACAGGCGTTCCTCTGAGCGGACTGACATCGGTGGCGACAACGGCCTCTGACTGACGGCTTGCTCCGAATCCCTTGCCATACCAGCGGCCGTGGACATCGGCCAGAGGAATGTTGACGGTGTCGACAGTCTGACGCCCGTTGTTATTATAACAAATTTCGAGCCAAAGGTTTGAATATGGATAGTCTATATTATGACGCAACGAAACTTCGAGATCGCCTCTCGAAAGAGAGTCTTCGCGACCGGTGTCGAAATTCAGGGCATTCCCGTAGGCCCAGCCTTCGGGAGGCACATCGGTATAATGGCTGAAATCGCCGGGCGACGTACAGCCCGCGACAGCCGACATGACCATCGCTACAACAGCGGCCTGGATTAAACACCTGACATTAAGCATTGTCCGACGGCTTCTGAGGCGTCTGAACTTTAGGAGCGTCAGGACGTCCTCCGCCCTGCGCGTTCTGGCCCTTCTTGCGGCGGCGCGAACGCTGTCCCTGCTTCTCGTCGCCGCCCTGAGGCGGGGTCTGAGGCTTTGCTTTGGGCTGGCTCTGAGACTTGGATGTCTGGTCGTCAGGTCTGGCACCCTTGTCAGACGATTTTTTCTTCTTTTTCTTTTTCTTACTCTTGTCGAAACGGGTAAGCGATTCCTGAGTGGCAAGATCGAGCACTTTAGGCGTCGCTTTTTTGTCAGACTCGAGCTCAAGCTTCAGAGGCTTCTCGCCGGCCTTGTTCATCTCAATGACTTCGAAAGCACGAGCGGCATCGATAGTGACGAGGTTGGCCGCCAGATTCTTGTCGGTGCTGTATGTTATCTCTTTCTTGAAAATATCGGTCTTGAAATGATAATATGTCGAATCGGCGGTTTCGAGACGTATATCCTTCGGAGGCAATTCCTTGGTGCTCTCCATGTAGGTGTCGACCTCGAAATTAAGGCAGCACTTCAGTTTCGCACACTGTCCGGCAAGTTTCTGGGGATTGAGCGACAGATCCTGACAGCGCGCGGCAGCGGTGCCGACGCTGACAAAGTTCGTCATCCAGCTGGCGCAACAGAGCGGTCTTCCGCACGGGCCGATTCCTCCTATGCGGCCGGCCTCCTGACGTGCTCCGATCTGCTTCATCTCGATTCTGACTTTGAACGTCTCGGCCAACACCTTGATGAGCTGGCGGAAATCGACACGTTCCTCGGCGATATAATAGAAAATCGCCTTGTTGCCGTCGCCCTGATATTCGACATCGCCGATTTTCATGTTGAGATGAAGTTCTTCGGCTATCCGACGCGCGCGGATCATGGTGTCGTGTTCGCGGGCCTGAGCTTCGCGATATTTCTCGAGGTCGGCAGGACGGGCTTTGCGGAACACTCGTTTGATATCGGGTGAGTCGGGCTTGATACGGGCTTTTTTCATCTGGAGCGCGACAAGCCGTCCGGTCAGTGTGACGCGGCCGATGTCGTGTCCGGGCATCGATTCGACTGCCACCATATCTCCCTGCTCGAGATGCAGATTGAGACTGTTGCGGTAGTAGCCCTTGCGCGTGTTCTTGAACACGACTTCAACAATGTCCCAGTCGGCAAAGCCGCCCGGAATATCAGCAAGCCAGTTCGTGCTGTAGAGCTTGCCGCGCGGCTCGCCGTGAACCTCTGACTGAGGGGTCGCAGCCTGAGGGGCCGCGGCAGCCTCGTCTGCTACAGACTGCTGCTGTTTTTTATCTTCTTTAGCTGACATTGCTTTTTGCCGCTTTTATTTGGCGAAGCTGACAGCTCGGGTCTCGCGGATAACGGTGATCTTCACCTGACCCGGATAGGTCATCTCGTCCTGAATTCGTTTGGCTATTTCGGCCGACAGTTTTTCTGTTTCGGTATCGTCGATCTTGTCGGCTCCGACAATGACGCGCAACTCGCGGCCGGCTTGGATAGCGTAGGTCTTGAGCACTCCGGGATAGCTCAGAGCAAGCTGTTCGAGATCGTTCAGACGCTTGATATAGGCTTCGACAATCTCGCGGCGGGCACCGGGACGGGCGCCAGAGATGGCATCGCATACCTGAACAATGGGAGCCAGCAGCGATGTGGGTTCTATCTCGTCGTGGTGGGCGCCGATAGCATTGCAGATTTCAGGCTTCTCCTTATATTTCTCGGCAAGCTTCATGCCAAGGAGTGCGTGGGGGAGTTCGGGCTCTTCGTCGGGCACCTTGCCTATATCATGCAACAGTCCGGCGCGACGCGCTTTCTTCGGGTTCAGGCCGAGTTCCGAGGCCATGATCGCACAGAGATTGGCCGTTTCACGCGAATGCTGGAGAAGGTTCTGCCCGTAGCTCGAACGATATTTCATCTTTCCGACCATGCGGATGAGATCGGGATGGAGTCCGTGTATGCCGAGGTCGATAGTAGTGCGTTTGCCGGTCTCGATAATTTCTTCTTCGACCTGACGGCGCACTTTGTTGACGACTTCCTCGATACGGGCAGGATGGATGCGGCCGTCGACAACGAGCTGATGGAGCGCGAGGCGCGCGATTTCGCGGCGCACGGGGTCAAATCCGCTGAGAACGATAGCCTCGGGGGTGTCGTCGACAATGATTTCGATTCCGGTTGCGGCTTCGAGGGCACGTATGTTTCGGCCTTCACGTCCGATTATTCGGCCTTTGATTTCGTCGCTGTCGATATGGAAAACCGTTACCGAATTTTCGATAGCTGTTTCAGTCGCCACTCGCTGGATTGTCTGAACCACAATGCGTTTGGCTTCTTTATTTGCAGTCAGCTTAGCCTCGTCCATAATATCGTTTATATATCCGGCAGCGGCAGTCTTGGCTTCGTCGCGCAGCGATTCGATAAGGCGTTCTTTGGCCGCATCGGCTGTCAGACCTGAAATCTGCTCGAGATTTTCCTGAGCCACATGAATCAGTTTGTCGAGCTCGGCGCGGTTGTTTTCGAGCGTAGCGCGCTGCGCCTCGAGCTGCTGGCGCGTCTGGTCGTTTTCGTTTCTGGCGCGCTGGGTTTCGCTCTGGAGCTGATTGAGCTGGTTCTGGCGCTGCTTGATGCGGCCTTC
>DBGBEM010000236.1:0-3351 GCA_048477235.1 Muribaculaceae bacterium
CTTCTACCACATATCGACCGACGAAGTCTACGGTGCTCTCGAACTGACTCACCCCGAAGGTGTGGAGCCCCCGTTCACAACCCTCGCGTCGAGCCGCGACGACAAAGCCTACGGCACGGAGTTCTTCACCGAAGAGACTAAATACAGCCCCCACTCCCCCTACTCTGCCTCGAAGGCGTCGAGCGACCACTTCGTGCGAGCCTATCACGACACCTACGGAATGCCGGCCATCGTCACCAACTGCTCGAACAACTACGGCCCCTATCAGTTCCCCGAGAAGCTGATCCCACTGTTCATAAACAACATACGCCACCGGCGCCCGCTGCCCGTCTACGGCCGCGGCGAGAACGTGCGCGACTGGCTCTTCGTCGAAGACCACGCCCGGGCCATTGACCTCATCTTCCACAAGGGGCGCCCGGCCGAGACCTACAATATCGGCGGCTTCAACGAATGGAAAAACATCGACCTCATCAAAGTCGTCATCAAAACCGTCGACCGCCTCTTAGGCAACCCGGAGGGACAGTCGCTCGACCTCATAACATACGTCACCGACCGCCCCGGCCACGACATGCGCTACGCAATCGACAGCCGCAAACTCCAGAAAGAGCTCGGCTGGGAGCCGTCGCTCCAGTTTGAGGAAGGCATCGAGAAAACCGTGCGCTGGTATCTCGACAATCAGGCCTGGATGGACAACATAACATCCGGCGAATACGAGCGCTACTACGACGATATGTATAGCGGCCGATAACCGTTTTCAGCAACTCAACCGCATGACAAGCCTCGATTCACTGACCAAAGAATCTGTCGGACGTCTTCTGTGGCGCTATTCGCTGCCGTCGATAGTCGGTATGCTCGTCATGTCGCTCTACAACGTCATCGACCGTATCATACTCGGACAGGTTGTCGGCGCCGACGCGCTTTCGGGACTGACGATAACTTTTCCGGTCATGAACCTCGCCACGGCTATCGGCGTGCTCGTCGGCGTCGGAGCCTGCACACGTGTCAGCATATTCCTCGGGGCCGGCAACCACCGCGAAGCGTCGCAGGTACTCGGCAACGCTCTGGTGCTGACCATAGTCAACGGCATAATCTACATCAGCCTCTTCGCCTTGTTCCTCGACCCGCTGCTGCGGCTTTTCGGCGCGAGCGACGTCACAATTGTCTATGCCCGCGACTTCATGAGGTGGATTCTTCCGGGACTGCTGCTGATCAACATCGCCTTCGGCTTCAACAATATCATGCGCTCGTCGGGCTATCCCAACAAGGCGATGGTCACAATGATACTCGGTGCGGTCTGCAACATCTTTCTCGCATTGCTGTTCGTCTACAAGCTGCGATGGGGTATCAAAGGCGCCGCAATAGCGACCGACATCTCCATGGCAATCACGGCAGCGTTCGTGATGCAGCATTTCATAAGCCGCAAATCGAGGCTCCACTTCGTCAGGGGAATCTACCGTCTGAAATGGGACATTGTCAGGCAGATAATCTCCATAGGAATGGCGCCGAGCATAATAAATGTGGCAGCCTGCCTGATAAACATTCTAATCAACAAGACATTGCTGGCCAACGGCGGTGACATTGCCATTGCCACAGCCGGCATCTTCGTGACCTTCACATCGCTGGTGACCTGCGTTGTCTTAGGTGTCAATATGGGAATGCAGCCCATAATAGGATATAACTACGGCGCGGGCGTTTATTCCCGGGTCAGAAGCACTATGCTTATCGCTATGGTCTGGGGAACGGCGATATGCACACTCGGATGGATCGGAGGCACCTTCTTCCCGTCGGAAATAGCGTCGCTGTTCACTGTCGACCAGACTCTTATCGAAGTAACTGCAGAGGCGCTGCCGAAAGCGATGTCGGTGTTCTTCGTCGTAGGCATCCAGATTATCGCCACGGGAATGCTTCAGTCGATAGGCCAAGCAGGTAAAGCTATTTTCCTCAGCCTGACACGTCAGGTTCTGTTTCTGATTCCCTTGCTGCTGATTATGCCGCGCTCGATGGGAACCGACGGCGTATGGTGGTCGTTTCCGCTGAGCGACATTCTTGCAACGTTAGTGACGTTCGGCATCCTGACATTCCAGATGCGCGCTCTCACCCGCCGCAGCGTCAGGCCGGCCTGACGGCGAGCCGTCGTTATTCAATCGGCGACAGACCTAACCCTGCGGCAAATTCGAGCATAAACTCGCGCGCGGCATCGTGGTCGTTGGGAATCTTGCCGTCTAATATCGCGTCTTTTATAGCCTGTTTGATCTGCCCCACTACGGGAGTCCCTTTCAGATTGAAAGCCGCCATAATCTCCAGACCGTCGACCGGAGGCTGAAAATTCCTTATCGCATCTCGCTCGTTGAGGTCGGCCATCTTGGCTCTGACAATGGCGAAATTGTCGAGAAAGCGTTTCACCTTCTCGCGGTTGCGCGACGTTATGTCAGCCTCACACAGGGTCATCAGATCCTCCAGATCATTGCCGGCCTCAAAAATGAGGCGCCTGACGGCCGAGTCGGTGACTCCGTCCTCGACAAGAGCTATAGGCCGCATATGCAGCTCGACAAGTTTGGCCACATATTTGAGATGTTCGTTCATAGGCAGACGCAGCCGGCGGAAAATGCGCTCGACCATCTTGGCGCCTATGAAATTATGGTTATGGAAAGTCCATCCTACAGTGTCGTCCCACCGCTTTGTGACGGGCTTGGCAATATCATGAAGCAGGGCCGACCAGCGCAGCCATTCATTCTCACTGGCGGCAGCCACGCGGTCGAGCACGATCATCGTATGCTCGAAATTATCTTTATGTCCGCGTCCTTTCACGACCTCAACGCCCTTCATGGCGTCGAGCTCGGGCATGATAATCTTAAGCAGCCCCGTAGACAGAAGCAGCTCCCACCCAATCGACGGACGCGGCGACCGCATTATCTTCTGAAGCTCAGTGGCGATACGCTCGCGCGACACAATTTCGAGGCGCTGCGCGTTGCGGGCAATGGCACCGAGTGTTTCGGGACAGATTGTGAAATCGAGCTGAGTGGCAAACCTTATGGCGCGCATCATTCTGAGCGGGTCGTCGCTGAAAGTGATGTCGGGGTCGAGAGGTGTGCGGATCACGCGTCGTTCGAGATCGCCGATACCGTCGAAACGGTCGACAAGCTCGCCGAATGAGGCCGAGTTGACGCTCAGCGCCATGGCGTTGATAGTGAAGTCGCGACGCGAGATGTCGTCGTCGAGTGTCCCGTCTTCCACTATTGGCTTTCTGGAATCTCGGTTATAGCTCTCGCGGCGCGCGCCGACAAACTCAAGCTCGTCGTCGCCGCTGTGAACCTGTGCGGTTCCGAAATTCTTATAGACGTGAACCTGAGC
>DBGBEM010000237.1:0-11908 GCA_048477235.1 Muribaculaceae bacterium
GTATCAATACATTTCGTGACCACGACGGCCTGTGGGAGAATTACGATGTTATGGACGTAGCGTCGGCCGACGGCTTCCGCCGCAATCCGAAGCTTATCCATGATTTCTATAATGCGCGGCGCCGTGAACTCATCAAGGCGAATCCGAACGCCGGCCATCTCGGGCTTGTCGAGCTTGAAAAATGGTATGATACATATATCATTACCCAGAATGTCGACAATCTTCACGAGCGTGCCGGCAGCAAGAATGTGCTTCATCTCCACGGTGAGCTGATGAAGATACGTTCACTGGCCCATCCCGAACGCGTCTATGAGCTGACGCCCGACAATCTCGCGACCTCGGTCGAGACGGTCGACCGTTATGGCGACCATGTGCGTCCCCATATCGTCTTTTTTCAGGAGGCGGTTCCCAACATCGAGCCGGCTATAGAGCTTGCCTCGCAGGCCGATATTTTTGTTGTCATCGGAACGTCGATGGTTGTCTATCCCGCCGCTGCGTTGCTCAATTATGTGCGTCCGGGTGTCCCCGTATATTATATCGACCCCAACCCTGCATCAGTGCCGTCGAACGTAACCGTGCTGAAAGAGCCGGCCACCCGCGGTGTCGCCGACCTTGTCGAACTGCTGCGCCCGAAAAACTGAATGTTGCGCGAAATTTTGCCGCTCATCTAAAAAACGCTAATTTTGCTGTCCCACCAAGCATATACCGACAATGGATCTCAAGCGCATTCTCATAACTATAGTCACCGCATTGCTGACTGTCATTCTTTTCATTGCGGCCGGTTCTCCCGGCCCGGGAATACAGTTCGAGCGCACCAAGGCCGATTTCGGCACGATAGCCGCTAACGGAGGCCCCGTTACGTTCGGCTATAAATTCACAAACACCGGCAACAAGCCGCTGCTGATAATCTCAGTGACAAACGGCGGCTGCGGCTGCACCAAGCCCGATTTTCCGCGCGAGCCTATCGCACCCGGAAAGAGCGGCGAGGTCAAGATCCATTTCAATCCCGAAGGACGTTCGGGTCAGGTCAACCGCGAGGTCAGAGTGCGCACAAACATTGAAGGCAAATCTACGGTAAAGCTCCGCTTCTCGGGCAAAGTCAAGAAGTGATGCCGCGTCTGATCACACTCGCCGTCACCCTCCTGTCGGCATTCTCTCTCATCGCCGGTTCGAAAGCGACGTGGCTTTCCGACAGTCATGACTTCGGCGCATTCGACGAAGATCTCTCGACTGTTACCTGTCAGTTCCGCGCTGTCAACACCGGCGACGAGCCGCTCGTCATTCTGTCGGCGCGCGCCAATTGCGGCTGCACGACCCCGCGCTTCTCGAAAGAGCCTGTAGCTCCCGGCGACACCGCGGTCATAACCGTCGGCTATAATGCCGTAGGGCGTCCCGGTAAATTCTCCAAGAAGGTAATGGTCACGACTAATGCCTCGTCGGGCGCTAAAACAACGCTCTATATCAGCGGAACCGTTATCGGGACATCGAACACCCTTCGCGGACGCTATCCCGTCGACCGCGGATCGATGAAACTTCGCTCCGATATGATTGCGTTCGGCACCGTCGAGAAGCCGGCGGTAGCAACTGACTATATCGAGGCCTACAACGCTTCGCGCGACACGATACGTCCACGCGTTGTCAGGCGCCCGCAGTTTGTCGACATCAACATCATGCCGCCCGCAGTCCCTCCCGGCGAGACGTTTGTCATCGCCGGACTGTTCGCTACCCCTAAATGCGACAGATGGGACGTCGTAGCCGATACTCTCTCGCTCGCCGCAGGCACCGATACGGTGGATATTGCCCTGACAGCCATCGTGCGCGAGCATTTCACTCCCGGAGCCAAAGCGCCTCAGATACGTCTTGACCCGGCAACTCTTGATCTCGGACGAGTCGGACATGCGGCCCGATTGCGCCGCAAGCTGACGGTCAGCAACGCCGGCAATGCACCTCTGATCATCCGTCAGGTCAGCTGTGTCGACCCTGCCGTGACAGTCAGTGTCAGGCGCGATGCTGTAGTGAAGCCCGGAAAGACACTGAAGATTCCCGTCGACATCGATCTCGCCCGTGCAGGCAATTCCGCTATGCTCAACGCAATGATCGTCATAATTGCCAACGACCCTGTTGTGCCGCGCTCCGTTGTGCGTGTCGTCGGCGAACTTACCGAATGAAAACTTCAACACCATGGAACACATCGAAAACGATAAAGAATTCAACGGCCTGACCGTCAACGGAGGCGTCAATCAGCCGCCTCAGGTTAATCCCTACATAACGCGCCGCCGGCGCAAGCCGCTCCCGACAGCTGCCGAACTGACCGAGGGCATTCTCCGCGGCGACACAACGCTTCTGAGCCGCGCAGTGACGCTCGTCGAGAGCCTTGTGCCGGAACACCGTGCCGTTGCGCGCGAGGTCATCGAGAACTGTCTGCCTCATTCCGGCAACTCACGCCGTATCGGAATAACCGGCGTTCCGGGCGCCGGAAAAAGTACGTCGATTGATGTTTTCGGCCTTCATGTCCTTAAAGATGAACGCGCAAAGCTCGCCGTGCTCGCCATTGATCCGTCGAGCGAGCGCACCCGCGGAAGCATTCTCGGAGATAAGACGCGCATGGAACGTCTCGCCGTCCATCCCAAGGCTTTCATCCGTCCCAGCCCTTCGGCCGGTTCGCTCGGTGGCGTGGCCCGTAAGACGCGTGAAACGATAATTCTCTGCGAAGCCGCCGGTTACAACAATATATTCGTCGAGACCGTAGGCGTCGGACAGAGCGAGACCGCCGTCCATTCGATGGTCGATTTCTTCCTGCTCCTTCAGGTTGCCGGAACGGGCGACGAGCTTCAGGGAATCAAGCGCGGTATCATGGAGATGGCCGACGGAATAGTGATCAACAAGGCCGACGGCGACAATGTCCATCGTGCGCAGCTTGCGCAGGCCCAGTTCCGCAGCGCACTCCATCTCTTCCCGCCGACAGAGAGCGGATGGACTCCCGAGGTGCTGACCTATTCGGGCTATTACGGCCTCGGAATCGACGAGGTGTGGGATATGATCGACCGTTATTTCGAATTTGTCAGAAACAACGGGTATCTTATGGCGAAGCGCCTCCGTCAGGCCCGCTACTGGATGTATGAGACTATCAACGAGAGCCTGCGCAGCGATTTCTACGACAATGCCTCGATTCAGGAAATGCTAAGGAAGTGCGAGGAAGGCGTGACTCTCAACGAAATGACATCATTCGAGGCGGCACGCCGCGCTCTTGAGCTTTACGAGACGATCCGCCACAAATGAACCCCGGGCGTGGGCAATGCGTTGAGATAATAAATCTAAAATAGTAATGCCCACCGTTAATATGGCTCCTTTCAAGCGCCGGATTATAACTTCAGTCGCCGATGCCGGTGAGATCTCTTTCGACCGATTCACTGCCGCAGACATCCCTCGGGTTGCCCGTCTTGCCGTTTTGTCGGGTAGCCGCGGATGCGATCTGACAGTCGGCGGTATATTCCTTTGGCAGAGCTATTTCAGATACCGGCGAGCTTTCGTCGGCGACACAATGCTTCTTCGCGGAGTCAACGAAGACGATGTCTCCATGCAGGCGTTCTCATTGCCTCTGGGAATAATGCCGCTCGAACAGAGTGTGTCGCTCCTGCGTGACTACTGCGATCTCACCGGCAGCCATCTGCGGTTTTCGGCTGTGCCTGAAGAAAGGGTCGATGAATTGCAGACGCTCGGCGCCACGAGTGTGACCGAGCTGACCGACTGGGCCGACTATGTCTACGATGCGACGGAGCTGGCGAGTCTGACCGGCAAGCGGTTCAACAAGAAGCGTAATCATGTCAACCGTTTCCGTGCCGACAATCCGGGCTTCGAGCTTCGCGAGATGACTTCCGATATGGCTCCGTCGCTGCTCGATTTCATGAATCGTCTGCCTGTCGACGGGTCAAAGCCTCTTATGGCCGACTATGAGCGGCGTCAGGTTGTTGATCTGCTGCGCGACCTTCCCGATTTCCTTCAGGTTATGGAAGGCGGTGTGCTGACGACCCCCACTGACGGTATCGTAGCTTTCACGATCGGCGAGATCGTGGGCGACACGCTCCATCTCCATGTCGAGAAAATGCGCCACGACATCGCGGGTGCCGGAGAAGCCATCAACATGCTCTTCGCGGCGTTGTCGACAGCGCGCCATCCGCAGATCCGCTATATAAACCGTCAGGACGATGCCGGCGATCCCGGGCTGCGTCGGGCCAAGGAATCGTATCATCCGCTTTACCGGTTGCGAAAATACAACGTCATTTTCTGACGCCTTTCATTTACTAAACGTCGGCTGTGGCCCAGCCGGCGATATTTCGGGCATCTGGAGCAAAGCTGACGGCGACTTTCATAACCGGCCGCCCGTCGGTGGAGAACGGCAGAGCAAAGCATCCGACATCGACAACAGCCTCGGGCTTCGCCGCGCCGCTGTCGAAATCGAATTCGATTACAAATACTTTTGTCTTTGTTCCGGCGATCAGGTCGGTATGCTTCGCCGACGGCCTGTATTCGGCCTGAATATAGCTGCTGAGCAATGTCGCCAGGCAATAAACTATATTCCGGCCGTTCAGTTCGGACCCGTCGAAAAAGAGGCGTATTGTGCCGAAAAAATCGCTCAGGTCTTCATCGGTAAGCGCTCTGACAAGCCTGACAATCAGCTCGCGGCCATGAGCCGCGTCGCTGACGGCCGTAACCAGAGGTAGCATCCGGCTCATGAGGCCGGCCGACATCTCACGGTTCGGATAGCCTGTCGTATATGTACGCAGATAAGGGTCGAAGCCTTTTATTGTCAGGTATCCGGCTGCGTAAAGCATTGTTTCGGGGCTGCGGGCGCACATGCCGCCCCCTGTCAGTACCGCCGCGTCACATTCGATTCTGTTGAACTCGGCGAGCGGTCGGCCCGAGCCGGCTATAGCTTCCGTGATTTTCGGTGACAATGTCGCGAGTGGTCTGAATTCGCCGATTCTGTCGCTTCCGAAAGCTTGGAACAGGGCTGTCGGGTTGTAAACGCCGACAAGATCGCCCGAAAAACAGTATGAGCCGTAGAAGTCTTTAAGAAGTGCCAATGCTTCGGCCGGGGTTGCTCTGACAGTTTCGGCGAGCCGCTCTACCGATGCTCTGAAATTGTCGCGGAGTTCCTCGTCGGTTATGCCGCAGATGGTTGAAAACCGAGGCTCAAGCGATATGTCGCGCACTTTGTCGAGTGTCTCGACGCCGGGCGGCCTGCCACATCCCGTCAGCATTGCGAATCTGACATTCCTGTCGTTGGCTCTGAGCACCGACACAAGGTCGGAGAGCATCTGTGCGTTATGCTGTTCGAGCGCGGTGTCGCCGGCGGTATCGGCGACAGGCTTGTCGAATTCGTCGACAAGCACAACGGCTTTCCTCCCTGTCGAAGCGGCCGCAGCTTCAATCACTCTCCCTAACCGCGAAAATACCGAGCCGCCGTTGTCGGTCAGTCCGTAGTCATCGCTCCATTCAGCCAGATACCCGTCGAGAAGTTCTTCGAGCGCTCCGTCGCTTCGGTAGGCCTGTCTGCCTAGGTCGAGCCGGAACACCCGATGGCAGACCCATTCGCCCGGTTCGAGTCTGTCGATGTCGAGCCCTTCGAAAAGTTTGCGGTTGCCGCTGAAATATTCGTCGAGGGTCGACAGCAGCAGGCTCTTTCCGAACTGAGGCGGACGGCTCAGAAAAAAATACTTGCCTGAGTCGACGAGATCGTGGATAATCGCGGTCTTGTCGACATAGAGGCAGCCCGAGCCGCGCACCTCGGCGAAATTCTGCAATCCGGCGGGATAAATCATGATAGATACTTTTGCCAACAAATTTAGCAAAAATCTTCTGATCGGTCAATTGCCGCACGACTCGACGCGGGTAGACCGCCGCAGAATACGGCGTATCGTTGCCCAGCTCGGGAAGATTGCCTTCGGCCGCAGCGGACTGTAGCTGACGGCGATCACTACGATGAACGCAAGGCATCCGATCAACATCCAGCCATAGATTTCTTTCATCGAAATCGCCAGCGCCTGACGCATTGTCTGCGAAATGATGTCGCCGAGCGACTCGCGCGGTAGGGTAGAGACGAAGACGTCGGTGAGGCGCGTGCCGAGTAATGCGCTGTTTTTGGCCACGAGCCGGCTCAGAAGCTCGCCTACGATGGCCGGCCCGAAGGTCGCCCCGACGACAGCCCCCGTGAAGCCGTTGACGGTCAGCGCCTGCGGAAACACCATGAAGGGGAGTCCGCTCTGGACGATAGATGTCAGAAACACTATTGATATTACAACCGAAGCTACTCCGCGGCAGAACAGCGGCGCGTAAAGGGCTTCTTTTTCTACGCCGTAGTCGAGGAAGAAATAGAACCAGGCCAGATAGGCGGCTGCAAAGATGAAACCTATAGCCGTCATTGTCAGATAACGCCAGCGGCGTCGCGCGAAGGTGAAGTAGGTCAGGGCCACCCCGGCTATTATGCCGGCGAAGACGGCCCAGTTGAGATCGGCAAGGTTCGTCGAGTCGAACCCGAGTATCGACATGGCATAATTGCTCTCGACGACATGCTCTGTCGCTATCAGGGTGAAGAAGATGAGATAGACAACCGTGGCGTTGACCACATTGCGGTTTGTCAGGGCCGCGAACGAGATATAGGGATGGCGCAGGAAGGTGGCGCGCCATAGGTTCAGCAGCAGGGCTGCCGCTCCGATGACGGTGGCTGCCAGGATTTCCTCGCCTTCCCACCAGTCGTAGTGGTGGCCGTAGACGCAGACAAACGTGAACGAAAGCATGAAAACGCCCCATAGAACCGATCCGAGCCAGTCGATGCCGAGCAGGGGGATTCTCATAGGCCCCTTGAAGGGGCGCAGAAGAACGAGGACGAGAATCATCATCGCGGCGAGCAGCCCTGTCATTATATGGTTCATCCACTGCCACTGCCCTGCGAAAGCGGCGTAGACCGTAGCTATTCCGCTCAGCTGGATGATGCCGTCGACAACGAGATAGACATAGCAGAAGAATACCGACATATCTCTTACCGGCGTCAGCCAGAGCTGTATTGTCGAATTGCAGGCAAAGGTGGCCTGCATCCTGAACCAGCCGGCTATGAGCGAAATGACAACAAGCAGCGCGGTGTTGTCGGTCAGCGGTGTCAGAATGTTGGCGGCGATCAGGACTGCGCAGCAGCCTAAGAGTGTGATGCTGTTCGAGAAGCGGAATTTCATCCTGAACATCACGGCGAAGTTGAGCGACATGCCGATAAGCGAGGCATATCCGGCCATCATTATGTCTTCGGTCATCAGCGCCTTGTCGCCGACCATGTCGCTGACCGCGCCGAGATACAGCGCGCCCGAGAACTGTATTATCACCACGAAGACTATGAAGATCCAGGGGCGCAGCGGCCGCGGAATGAATCGCCTGACGTCAGGGATATCGAACGGCCCTTTGAACAGAGGTTCGGCCATGACAGTCAGTATTTGACGATGCATTCAACATTCATTCCGGCGCTCAGGCGTTCCATATCGGCGACCGAGTTGCCGCTGTCGAAGACGATGCGCACCGGAACACGCTGGCGCACCTTCACGAAGTTGCCCGCCGAATTGTCCTGCGGGATTACCGACAGCTGTGCCCCTGTAGCGCCTGAAATCGACTCCACGGTGCCGTCGAACACGACGTCGGGGTAGGCGTCGACGCGGATCTCTACTTTGCTGCCGGGCGCGATGTGGTGGAGCTGAGTCTCTTTATAATTAGCGGCCACCCATGTTTCGGAGCTGTCGACAATGTCAACGAGGGTCTGGCCCGGAGCGACGAGCTGTCCGGTCTGAATCTCTTTGCGCGACACAAACCCGTCGCAGGGAGCCGTTATTACGGCATAGCTGAGGTTCAGCTCGGCAGTGGCGAGCTGCGCTTCAGCAAGCTCTATGGCGGCGTCGCTCTGGCTCAGGCGGCTCCGTGATTCTTCGCGCACCGATGTCGACGCCGCCGACTGGCGCGACAGTGTCTCGTAGCGGGCGCGTTTTGCCTTATAGTCGGTTTCTACGGCATCGAACTCTCGGCGCGTCACAGCCTCGTCGGCCAGCAGGCGACGGTATCGCTCGAGATCGGTGGCGGCCAGTTCCATAAGCGCTTTAGCCTCGGCTATCGAGGCATTGCTGACAGCAACATTCGCCGTTGCCACTCCTACGCCTCCGGCGGCGACTGTCCGTCCGGCCGTGGCGCTGCTGTAGCCGGCGCGGGCGTGGGCAAGCTCCAGCCGCAGGTCGGAGTCGTCGATGATTACGAGGGTGTCACCTTTTTTCACCCGTTGGTTCTCTTCGAAGCGAATCTCTTTGATATAGCCGGGAACACGGCTGTTGACAGGCACTATGCGGCGGCATATCTGCGCGTTGTCGGTGAATTCGACATTCCCGAAGCGCATCGATTTATGGATGACGTAGAATCCGGCGCCGATAATTACTGCGGCGGCGATGACATATGAGATAATCTTTTTTGTTGAGCGTTTCATATTGTTCCTGAAGTCGATAAGAGTTTGTAATAGAAATAGATTATGTTGATCTGGGCGCCGACGAGCTGTTGTTCGGCGTCGAGGCGCGAGGCTGCGGCGTCGAGCATGTCGGTCAGCAGGGCCATGTCGGCCGAGAATCGCGTGGCTGTGGTGTTGTAGTTCCGCGAGGCGAGTTCTACGGCTTTCCGGCGCGTCGACAGCTCGTCGCAGGCTTCAAGGTAGCGCAGGTAGTCGGCCTTTATGTCCATGGCGAGGTTTTCGCGGGCCATGTCGAGATCGCAGCGGCTTTTTATCGTGGCGGCGCGGCTTTTCGACAGCTTCTTATCGCATTTGAACAGGCTCGACAGATTGTAGCTGACTCCGACGCCGACAAACCAGTAGCTGAGATTGCGGTCGATCGGCGGCACTTCGACAAGTATGGGGCCGTTCATCTGCCATCCGGCGCGAAGGCTGACCTGCGGCAGCCTGTCGGCTCCGGCGAGTTTCTCGGCTGTCAGACTCATGTCGACGGCCTTTTGCGCGAGCGCAGTCTGCGGCGAGTTGGCATCGGCGCGTTCCTGCCACCATTGCTCTTCCTCGCGCGGGAGAGCGCGTGCCAGAAGTGTCGAATCGGGAATGATGACGGTGCCGGGTTCAAGGCCGGCGGTGGTGACGAGGTCGTTGTTCAGAATCGCCAGGGTGTTGTTGATTCTCGTCAGGCTCAGTTCGTAGTCCGACACAAGAAGCTCGTAGCGTGTTATGTCGTTACGCAGCACGGTTCCCTGACGGTAGCGCGCCTCCATTTCTTCGAGCACTTTCCGGGCTGCGGCCAGATTGCTTTCGGCCACGCGCCGCAGGTTATATTGTTTGTAGATGTCGAGATAATAACCGGTCAGCCGCATTCTCAGCGAACTGCGTGTCAGTCTCTCGCCGAGGGCGGCCGCTTCCTCTTTGCGGCGCGCCATTTCTATGCCGGCGCTGATAGCCCCTCCGGCATAGACGGGCTGCTGCACGGCAATGCCTAAGTCGGTGCCGAGATGGGGGATAGGGGCGCGCTGATAGTCGCTGTAGTCGCGCTTGGTTGTGAAGCCGTCACCGATATAGCTGACTCCGAGCGAGGCATTGATGTCGGGCAGACGCTGCGACCGCGCTACGCTGATGTCGCGGCGCGCCTCTTCGCGGGCGGCCTCCGAGGCCCTGAGGGTTGCACTGTTTTGTTCTGCTGTCTGGAAAATTTCGTCGAGAGACACCACGCGCCGCGACGTGGCACCTCCACTGATGCCCAGCGTGACCGCAAACACGGCCAGACTGAACAATCGTAGATTGCTCATAATGTAAGATGAAAAAAAGTTGGAAATCGAAGTTAAGGGGTCACTCGCCGATTATCTTCCGGCAGTGTTCTTCCACTTCTCGAGGAATCCCCAGTTGCGCACTTTGCAGCCCGACAGCCTTCCGCGGCAATCGTCGCTACTCATGAAATAAACGCTTGGTTCTTTTGACATTAATGGTTGGTCGCACTGTATATGCGACTGCAAAGTTACGAAAAACTCCGTGCTCTCGCAAGTGCGCCGAATACCTTGTAAATCTTATAAAACTTACCGTCCGCTAAGCCGTAACAGCCATCGGGGAATGTCGACTATGGAAATGCCCTCGTAATCGCTGTCTTCATGGCGCGTCCGGGCAAGCAGCATCTTAGGATAGGCGTCGCGAATCTGCAGCAGCGGCCCGACCTCGCGGCGGAATGTCGCTTCGTCGGCAATGTTGTCGCTGACCTGAACGTATATTTTCTCACTGCCTTTCATGGCCACGAAATCAATTTCTTTCTGATAAAGTTTCCCGACATATACTTCGTATCCTCGCCTTAAAAGTTCGATATAGACTATGTTTTCGAGCATACGGCCCCAGTCCATATTGCGCTTGCCGAGCACGGCAAAACGGATCCCGGTATCGGCAAGATAATATTTGCTCAGCGACTGAAGATAGGTCTTGCCTCTTACATCATAGCGTTTGGCTTCATAGAACACAAAAGCGTGGCAGAGATGTTCGATATAACTTCCGATGGTTTTATAATTGGTTTCGGTTCCTGCCGCAACGAGAGCATTACTGATATTCCTTGATGAAGATATATTGCTGACATTATCCATCAGATATTCAGAAACTTTCTTCAGGACGGTTGAACTCCCGAGCCGGTATTTCTCAACAAGATCCCTTATGAGAATGGTATCGTAGACGTCACGGATATACTTTTCCTTATCTGTGTCGTTCTTATATCGGTAGGAACCGGCCAGTCCGCCGAGCCGTATATATCGGTCGAAATGTTCGTCAAAGTCATTCTCAACCTCGAAGTATGAGCAATACTCTCTGAAACTGAACGGATAGACGTGTATCTCCATATATCTGCCTGTGAACAGCGTCGCAAGGTCGCTGCTCAACAGAAACGCATTCGAGCCGGTCAGATATATGTCGTACTTTTCTTCCGAGTGCAGGCTGTTGATTGTAATCTCGAAATTTTCACAAAGTTGCACCTCGTCGATCAGAAGATAATTGTTGACACCTTCTCGATAATTTGCTTCGATGTAATCATTGAGGGCATGATAATCCTTCAGATGTTCAAACTTTATCTTGGTCAGATCTATGCTGATAATATTGGCCGATACATCAGTATTGCGGACATATTCAGAGAAGGCACTCAGCAGTTTTGACTTGCCGGAGCGTCGTATTCCCGTTATTATCTTAATATCGGGGGTGTTTATTAAATCCTCTAACTGTCGGATATATAGTGTTCTATCTATGAGTTTCATTGATGTCTGTTTCCCAAACTTAAAAAATATTCGATTTTGGGAAACGATGCAAAGATACAGATTTTTTCCGAAACAACTCTGATTTTCAGCATAAAATCAGAATAGCCGGCTTCAGCGGGGACGGTTGCGGCGGTTGCTGTTGCTGAGGCGGTCAGGCGACTGCGGAGCGAATGGATCGTTCATGAAGGGGTCGAATTCCTCTTCTTCGTCGTCATTGTTGCCTTTCTTGCGCTTCTCGCGCTCTTCTTCGGTCTCCCATTTCGGGCGCGGCGGCTTGTTCTTCTTGATGTCCTCGGGCTTCTGGAGGTCGACGGGAGTCTCATAGATGTTCCACTGCTGTTCGACGTCCCAGTTCTTCTTGAGATTCAGCTTCTTAGAGAAGTAGAAGACGTCTTCGGGCTGAACGGTGTCGGCCACGCTGCCGGTGTCCCAGCGGCCGTTGTGGTTGCGGTCGATGAACAGGCGTGCGTAGTAGGCGCCGGGTGTGACATATTCGAAGGTGGCCACACCATTTCTGACCGGTTCGAGTCTGACAGGCTTGTCGGATGACAGCAACTCGACTATGGCGCTGTCAGGGCCGAGATCGCCTATGTTGAAAAAGAGGGCGGCGTAGTCCTCG
>DBGBEM010000238.1:0-3090 GCA_048477235.1 Muribaculaceae bacterium
CCCCCGACCCTCTGCTTGTAAGGCAGACGCTCTGAACCAGCTGAGCTAAGCGCCCTTTCCTCTGAAAGGCTCCGCAAAGGTAAGGCCTTTTTTCGAGGCGGCCAAATTTTCGGCAAACTTTTTTCGCGAAATTTTGCCGGAGAGGCTTACTTGTTGACGTTGCTGACGCTGGCGCTGGCGGTGCTACGGCTCGTGAACTTGCCCGACACGTTGACCTCTATCAGAGAGCTGCCGCGGGCGATAGCCTGACCGCTGCCGGCCGAGAGGCGCGAGGCCTTGACGACGGAACTGCCCGAGGCGTTGAAGTTGATGCTCCGGGCTGTGCCTTCCTTGATTTTCAGCTTGGCAATGTCAGCGACCGTCGCCGAGGCGGCATTGGTGTCGAGAGCGTCGACCGACAGCTCGGCAGTGCCGAGCACATTGGCGTTGAACGAGCGCGATACAAGGCGGCCTACCTCGACCTCAGCCATGATGCTGACAGAGAACGTCGCCGGGCCGCAACTTACATTGCGGAAATCTGCGCTGGATTTGTCGCCGGCGCGGACACTGAAGGTGCGGTTGCCGAGATCGAGATCACTCTCAACGTCGAGCTCGGCGAGCGAATTGAGAATAAAAGTATTCGAGACCGGGCCATATAGGTAAGCTTTGACCTCACCTGCGACCGGAGCATCGATATTGAGCATCTGCCCCATCAGTCTGACGTCGACGGCCGCAATTTCGCGGCTGTCGCCGACGAGGCGCAGCGAAGGCTGCGGACCGACGCGATATTCGATTTCGATATGGCCCGAGGCATTTATGCCGCTGAAGTTTCCAACGGTCACGTTACGTTCGGCGGCGAAAGCGCCGGCAGCGAGAGCTAAAACTGCGGTTGTAAGAAGAATCTTTTTCATAATCGTATAGTTTATCTAAAAAACTAACAACCGTGGCGGCGCGATTGTTCAGGAATTCAGTGGTTTATTCCATCGACTGCATTTCGACCAGACGGGTGTAATGGCCGTTCAGAGCCATCAGCTCGTCGTGGGTTCCACGCTCAACGATGCGGCCTTCGTGCATAACACAAATCTGCGACGCGTTTCTTATCGTCGACAGGCGATGGGCTATGACCAGAGTCGTCCGGTTCTCCATGAGGCGGTCGAGGGCCTGCTGCACGAGCTGCTCGCTCTCGCTGTCGAGAGCCGAGGTGGCTTCGTCGAGGATAAGGATAGGCGGATTCTTCAGAATGGCGCGCGCTATCGAGATGCGCTGCCGCTGACCGCCGCTGAGGCGGCAGCCCCGGTCGCCTATTGTCGTCTGATAGCCCTGTTCGGTGGCCATGATGAAATCGTGGGCGTTGGCGATCTTAGCGGCTTCTTCGACCTGCTCGGGCGTGGCATGGGCCACGCCGAAGGTTATATTGTTATAAAAGGTGTCGTTGAACAGAATAGGCTCCTGACTGACATTTCCCATGAGAGCGCGCAGGTCGCGCACCCGCATCTGACGCACGTCGACACCGTCGATAGCCACAGATCCCTGCTGAACATCGTAGAAGCGCGGCAGAAGATCGGCCAGAGTCGACTTTCCGCTTCCGCTCTGCCCCACGAGGGCAACCGTGTGACCCGGTTTGATATCGAGATTGATGTCGTCGACAACGGGATTGGCCGGGTCGTAGCCGAAAGTGACATGCCGGTAGGTGACCTCGCCGCTGAACCGGCTGATTTTCACCGGATCGCCCGGATCACGGATAGGATTGGGAGCCAGCAGAATCTTATCTATTCGCTTCATCGAAGCCAGACCCTTCTGAATGGCGTATGCCGCTTTCGACAGGTCTTTGGCGGGATTGATGATGCTGTAGAAAATCACCATGTAGTATATGAACGACGCGGCGTTGATCGACGACCGGCCGTCGAGAATCAGCGTGCCGCCGAACCATAGGACGATGGCGATTGTGAGCGTGCCGAGAAATTCGCTCATCGGATGGGCGAGGCTCTGGCGCCGCGCCACGTTGTTTGTCATCTCGAAAAACTCCTGAGTGTCGGCCCGGAAACGACGCCCCATCTTAGGCTCGGCGTTGAAAGCCTTGACAATGCGCAATCCGCCGAGCGTCTCTTCGATGAAGCTCATTATGACTCCCCATTTCTCCTGAGCCTCAAACGACTTGCGCTTAAGCCGCTTGCCGACCTCTCCCATGAGCAGTCCGGCCAGAGGCAACAGAATCAGCACGAACAGCGTCAGCTGCCAGCTTATGAAAATCATCGTCGACAGACAGACGATAATCATAACCGGGTTCTTGAACAGCATGTCGAGGCTGGCCATCACACTGGCTTCGATCTCGGCCACGTCGCCGCTCATTCGCGCCATGACATCGCCCTTGCGCTCGCCGGTGAAAAAGCCGATCGGAAGGCGAAGTATCTTCTCATACATCGAGTTGCGTATGTCGCGGACAATTCCGTTGCGCAGCGGAACGATAAAATAGGAGCTCAGATAAGTTGTGCCGGTCTTCAGCGCCGTCATCGCCACGAGGACAGCCGCCAGAAGCGCCAGCGTCTTCGACGGCCCGAACGACGCTATCCCCTCCTGGGTATAGTAATAGAAATTATTGAGGATGACCTCCTTGAGGTCGCCCTGCCCTACGGCCATATACGAATATCCGGTCTCGCGGATGCCGAAAAGCATTTCGAGAATCGGTATGATAATGGCAAACGAGAACACCGTCAGCACCGCCGCCAGAAGATTGAACAGCAGATTGAGGCAGAGATATTTCTTATAGGGAGGCACAAAGCGCCTGAGAAGTTTCAGAAAATCACCCATCGGAAATGGCTTTACAAGTGGTTGGGATGTCGAATACCCGACAAAGGTAGTCATTTTTTAGCTAAAAGTTTTGCCATATTGAAAACTATAGCTAATTTTGCCCCGCAAAAAAATTTAGTCACATCTAAAAACAAACAATCAAGACAACCATTCTATTATGATCATCGTACAAGTCAAGGAAGGCGAGAACATCGAGAAGGCCCTCAAAAAATTCAAACGCAAATATGAAAAGACGGGCATCGTCAAAGAACTGCGTCGCCGTCAGGCATTTGAGAAGCCTTCAGTTGCAAATCGCAAAAAGAT
>DBGBEM010000239.1:0-5444 GCA_048477235.1 Muribaculaceae bacterium
GCTGCAGAATCACCGTGTTGTGCAAGCGCCCCGGAAGGCGCACAAAACCGACGGCAAAGGTCGTAAAAATTTCGCAAACCGCCGCATATACGTGCCGTCAGGATGCCCGAATAGCTCCGGATGCGTCGTTAAATAAAGTTAAACTTTACAAAAATCCAATTCAGAAAGACAGTCGCATCCCATCGCTACCATCTACGACACCTGCGGGCGCAATGAGGGCAGGCGCGTCGAAACGCCTGCCCTCATAATGGATCCTATATCAGAAAAGGTCAGATTCTGATGACTCTGAATGTCTCTGTCTTACCGCAGACAGTGAGCGTCAGCAGATACACGCCCGAAGGACAGGCGCTCATATCAACCGCCGTAGTTCCGCTCTGAGCTGCGGTGCCGGAACAAATCAGGTTTCCGTCGAGCGAATAAAGCCTGAATGCGTCAATAACGCCCTCTATATAGAGATTGTCTTTGACGGGGTTAGGATAAATTTTGAGCTGCTGCATCACTCCGTTCAGACCGCTATAGGTGTAGGTAATAGTTTCGGAGTTGACCTCGTCGCCGTCGGAATAAACCGATGACACATAGTAGTCGGTATCAGCTTCGGGCAGACCGATGGAGTGACTTAGCTTGTCGACAGGAGCATCGTTGAGTTTGTCTCCGTTGGCGTAGACGTTGAAACCGACAAACTTCACGATATCATCGGGAGCAAAGTTGCGGTTGCCGGCTGCAGAGTGACATACTACAGGTTCGGTCCGCGGGGCGGCAATCCTGACTGGAGCGGCAGCGGGAGTCTCAGCCTCGGCCGAGGTTATGAAGTCGGGAACAATCTCGAGGTCGACAGCGATATTCCAGTTGATGTCGAACTCCGATGTCTGACCCATTACGAATATAGAATGCCAGTTCACGCCGTCTTCAGAGTAGACATCGCTTTTGCCGGCAACGCCGGGGCCTGCGCCGTGAGAAAGCGGGTAGTGGCCGTTATCGGTCAGCGCCTTGTAACCGACCATATACTCATGTCCGCGCTCTATCAGCAGCGGGGTGTCGAAAATGTAATCGTTATACTTACCCACTTCCGGCACAAATGACTTGCCTTCGCGCACAAGCAGGCCGTCGCGATATATCTGCGGCACAACCTCATTCACCTTGTCGGAAATATGGAAGTGGATATTGGTAATCGAATAACCTTCATAGGCGCGGAGATCGGCGTCGTCATAGGCTATCATAGCATAAGCTGTCTCGCTGCCGCCGAAACTGTCGGACACGGTGCCGTCGTCGTAACGCAGCTGCTCTGATGCTGCAAGCTCGGGAGCCTTCCACTCGAGGGTAAGAGCGGTGTCGTCGGTAGAAAGCGAGAGATCGCGCGGCGCATTTTTCAGAACCGAAGTGTCGATGGTGAGCACATCGGTGGATTGCTGTGATCTGGCTCCGTTGCTGTAAACCGTCTCAACGCTGTAGCGGTAGTCGCCGTCGGTCAGGCCATAGTCGCTGTAGCTGCTGCCGGCGGTAACTGCATCGGTGAGCCGCTGACCGTCGCGATACACGTTGAATCCTTCCACCGAGGTCATATTGTCTACAGGCCCGGCATACACGTTGTCGATGAGAAGCATGAAAGTCTCGGTTCCGAGATGACGGAAAGCGATATGGCGGGTTTCAGCAGGGATGTCATAGACAAACTCGCTCCACCCCGATTCGACGGAAAGCACTTTGTCGAGCCATACAAAATCGTCGCGGTCGGTACCGGAAACCGAATAGCCTACCATCAGCTGTTCTTTGCCGTAGTTCGGATAGGGGGTCGAGGCTTCGAAGCGGAGTATGCCGTCGCGGCGCATGCTGAAAGCGGGGCTTATGAGCCAGTTGTCATTGGCCAGTAGCTGAGTCTTGCCCGAGAAAAAGGCCAGAGCCTGGCTGCTGCCTTCGGGCAGTTCTATCGAAGCGGCGGGAGAGGTCTTCGAGGGGTTGAAAACCATGCCTGCCATACGCTCTCCTTCGTTGGGGAAGTCGATATTATTGTTTTCGTAAGTCCAGGCGCGGTCGCCGTCGATGAGAGTCCAGTCGCCTATCTTATCGACATCGAACGGCTCATAGCGTTCAAAGTCATCGACAAAGGCATCAGGAATTTCGGGAGTGCCGTCCCATGCGAGTTTCACATTTCGGCGGGCAACAACGCGAGCACTGAGATTTGCGACGGGCACACCCCACGAAGGATCGCACACCTCGATCTCTACGGGCTCGGAAGCCACGCGGAATCCGTCGGAATAAACCGTCGTTACGGAATAAGTCTGCCTACCGTAAGCGGGAATCTCGTCGGTACAACTCAGGGCATCGCCGTTTCTGGCAAGCAGGCGCCCATTACGATATACCAGATAGTCGGAGACATTGCGCTCGGTAAGGGGCTGCTCCCACGAAAGGACTACCCGGTAGCTGTCGTCGGCCTTGGCGCTAAACGACGTCACAGCAGGATATTCCGACTCAGACGAATAGTCGACGGTCAGACGCACGGGAATAACCATCGGCTCGCTGAAGTTTGAGGCCGACACGATAACGTCGGCTTGCTTCACAGTCTTGTCATCAAGGCCGTTACTGTCGAAATGGAGGTTGACAGTCTTGTTCCTGCCGGGCTCGACAGCGTCGGTGTCGGTGGTGCTCGACATCCATGTCTCGTAAGGGAACAGCGGATATACCAGGCACTGAGCCTTGCTGCCGGGGCCGCGGGCTGTGAGAGTCTGAGTCACTATCAGCGAGTAGTAGCCGGGCTTGACAAGCGTAGAGGCCGATACATAGGGGCTGCCGGCCATAACCATGCCCGCAGCATTGTTGAATATACTCTCCGGGGTATCGTTTACGTCATATTCGATCTGAGTAAATTGTTCCTTTGCAATCGAATACTGGCGGACTTTCACCCCGGCGGGGGTAACCGATCTGGCCATGTATAAATACGGGCCGCCGGCGCTGAAGCTGTCGAAACCGAGACCGTAATATCCGATTTCAGGGAGGATGATTTTTTTGAGCAGTTCGCCGTCCGGCGACACTTTATAAAGCGCGTTGCTGTTATCGCGCACATAGAACACCTTCTCGCCCGGATCGAAAGCGATACCGCTCATGCCGCCGATTTCGGAGGGCAACGCCTTCTTGGCCGGTTCATCGATTGTGCCTGCGGCGAGATCGACGGGAATGATATAGGCCGGGACTGCCGGATCCGACCATGCTTTGGGAACAGTCACCGCATAAAGCATGCCGTCTGCCTGCACATAGGCCGCTACGTTGTTCGGGAGCGCATTTACGGAAGTAAGAGTGATAATTTCGCCGGAAGGAGCGCCCGAAAATGAATAACGGCGCAGCTGCGGCGTAGAATAGTTCTGCACTATGGTATATATCGATCCGCCGTAACAGAAGGCCCCCGATTCAGTCTGAGGCAACTCAAAAGCAGCCGAAGCATTCCAGCGCGGAGCTTCAGTGATGTTGCCGGCGCCGACAGCCTCGCCTGTTCCGGCGCCACCGAAGCTGAGCTGCACATCGGCGTCGGCGGCAGCATTACCCGAATTGGTGAGCTGCACTTCTACATCTTTCGACACATTGGCCCAGAGTTTAACGTCGATCATGCCGTTGTTTCCGGTAAAGTAACCGCCGGGCACATCGACACGGTAGTTAGTGGCCGAGCGGTCAATGGTGAAATCTTCGACAGTGTAGGAGTATTCAGCCGAAGCGACGGTAACGGAGTAGTTGCCGCTCTCGATTTCATCGATAGCGAAAGTTCCGTCACCGGCCACGTCTGCGGCATATTCGGCTCCGGTCGTGTGGTTCACAAACGTCAGGTGCGTGCCCTCGGCAACCGAAGCCCCCGAGAGGATTACCTTGCCGCCGATAGCACATGGCACATAGTCCCATACTTTAATGTCGGTCAGCTGCCAGTTATAGTTGTTCTCGGGTTCGGCGCCCGAACCTTTAAAGCGGAGCATAAAGGTTTTGCCGGCTACTTTTTCGGTAAGGTCGAAATCGACGTGCGTCAGAGCGGTGTTTGATTTATACTTGATCCGGTCAACAGCGAGCCACGATTCACCGCCATCCAGACTGTATTCGATATTCATACACTCGGTCTCGGCCAGAGTATATATATAGGTGTTGCCGGCATATCCCAGCGACAGCTTCACTTTGCGGCCGGCGGGCGCCGTCAGCGGGCGCGACACGAGTGTCTGACGGTACTTGAGATCGGTCGAATAAGAGAACTGTATGCAGCTGAAGCCATTAACATTTTTGACACTCCATTTCTGTTCTGGCAGCTTCGGAGTGATAGTCCAGTAATTGCCGGGGAGACGCAGAAATTCATGTTCGCGGGTAACGGTATACGACGAGAAGTCCTCGACCAGCGGCAACGCTGTGGTGGCGGAAAGCTTCACGCGGGCTTCCGCTTCGGGTTTCCCCTCTTTGCCGTTGACCACGGCACGTAGCTCATAATCGTAGTTCTCATCTTCCGCAAGGCCGGTGTCGGTAAAGCTGTAGACACGCGAGCCGAGTTCAGCATCGTTCACCTTGACATTATTGCGGTAGAGATTATAGCCGGAAAGGCCTGCAGTGAGGGCCGATTCACCCACCAGCACCGAAGCGCCGCGGTAAGTCAGTCCGTTATAATCGACAAACATCATATAGGTGCGCTGTGAACGGTCGGTATACACAAAGAGATTGCGGGCCGACATACCGCCCGTAACGCCGCCCTGCCCTACAAAATCGCCCAGTCTGAATGACTTGCCGGTAGGCTTGAACGTTGTGGCGTCGAACTCGTATGCCACACGGTCATAGGCGTTTTCGGCATTTTGCGCGTCGGCAGTATAAATATAGAATTTACCGTTCAGATAAGCTGTGGCGTTGCAATATACGCCGGTGCCCATCACTTCCCGGTAGTCGACAGGCTCGCCGATCTGCGAACCGTCCATAGCACAGAACCATCCGCCGACAGGGTTGCTGCACAGAAAGCCGCCGCGCCCGCCGTCGAGGGTGGGGATATACGTGATCTGATACATCTCGGAACGTGTGGGTATCACCTTCACTACTTCGCATTTGTCGAAGTCGATCTGAAAGATGCCGGGCCGCTCGTAGTTGGTGGCATAGAAATTTGTTCCGTCGCTGGTGATACGATAAACGTCGTCGAGTAGATTGGTTATGGTTACCTGCTTCAGAAAAGTGCCGTTCATGTCGTAGACACTGACAGGATTCCCCGTGCCCGCGTAGATAAACTTGCCGTCAGTCGCAACTGTTCCCGACGCCAGATCGAAGGCAAACGAGGGAGTCCAGTCGGCAATATCGAAATAGGCAGTGCCCCCGACGGCAGGCAACTGCCACTGCAGGGTAACTTCATCAAGCCATTCGCGGTTCCAGCTGATAGGGCCGGCCGCAGCTTGCGCAGTCATCGCCGCCATGCTGCAAGCCAAAGCTGCAAGCATCGCGCGGTAAAGATG
>DBGBEM010000240.1:0-8106 GCA_048477235.1 Muribaculaceae bacterium
GATATGAGCCACGGGCACAACCAGCTTGATATGGCCCATGCGCTCGCGGCGCACTTTCTTCTCGGTCACCTCGACTCCGCAGCGGTCGCAGACGATGCCCTTGTAGCGGATGCGTTTATATTTGCCGCAATGACACTCATAGTCTTTAACGGGACCAAAGATGCGCTCACAGAAGAGGCCGTCGCGTTCCGGCTTGTAGGTACGGTAGTTGATGGTCTCGGGTTTGAGCACTTCGCCGCTCGACTTCTCGAGAATCTCCTCGGGAGAAGCCAGGCCGATCGAAATCTTTGAAAATCCGTTTTTTTGTTTTGTCTCTTTTCTAAAAGCCATTATGGAGTGTTGACAGAAAGATGTTATTGACTTGTTTGAGCTTTTGTGAGCCCCCGGCGGCGCTGACGCCGCCGCCGGGAAGCTATGGTGTTCTGAGCCTCAGGCTCACGGTTCGAGGTTCACGCTCAGTCCGAGACCGCGGAGCTCGTGGAGCAGCACGTTGAGCGATTCGGGAATGCCGGCCGGCGGCATGGGATCGCCTTTGACGATGGCCTCGTAGGTCTTCGAGCGGCCGGTGACGTCGTCGGACTTCACCGTCAGAATTTCCTGAAGGATATGGCTGGCGCCGAATGCCTCAAGCGCCCAGACCTCCATCTCTCCGAAACGCTGTCCGCCGAACTGGGCCTTACCGCCCAGAGGCTGCTGCGTTATCAGCGAGTACGGGCCGATCGAACGGGCGTGCATCTTGTCTTCGACCATGTGGCCGAGCTTAAGCATATAGATGACGCCGACAGTGGCGGGTTGGTCGAAACGCTCGCCTGTTCCGCCGTCGTAGAGGTAGCACTTGCCGTAGCGCGGCAGACCTGCCTTGTCGGTCCATGCATTGAGGTCGTCAAGGGTGGCACCGTCGAAAATCGGGGTAGCGAATTTCTCGCCCAGCTCTCGGCCGGCCCATCCGAGCACAGTCTCGAAAATCTGACCGAGGTTCATACGCGAAGGCACACCCAGCGGGTTCAGCACGATGTCGACCGGGGTTCCGTCGGCCAGGAACGGCATATCTTCCTGACGGACAACGCGCGACACGATACCTTTGTTACCGTGGCGGCCGGCCATCTTGTCGCCGACACCGATCTTGCGCTTCTTGGCCACGTAGACCTTGGCGAGCTTCATGATTCCGCTGGGCAGCTCGTCGCCGATCGAGAGATCGAATTTGCGGCGGCGCAGCTCGGAGTCGATTTCCTTGCTCTTGCGCAGATAGTTGACGATGGTGGCGCGGATAAGATCGTTCTTATGGCTGTCGTTTGTCCACTTGCTGAGGTTGACAGTGTCGTAGTTTATGTCGCGGAGAACGGCGGCGCTGAACTTAGCTCCCTTCGGAATGATGTCGCTTCCGAGGAAGTCCTTCACTCCGGCCGAGGTCTTGCTGCCGGTGAGTTCGAGCAGCTTGTCGGTCAGAAGCTTCTTGAGAGCTTCCTGCTTCTCGGCATATTCCTCGTCGAGCTTGGGAAGCATGGCGTTGACGCTCTTCGTGTGCGACGGCTTCTTCTCGGCGCGCTGGAAAAGGTTAGTTCCGATCACCACACCCTTGAGCGACGGAGTAGCTTTCAGCGAAGCGTCCTTGACATCGCCGGCCTTGTCGCCGAAGATGGCGCGGAGCAGTTTTTCCTCGGGGGTCGGGTCGCTCTCTCCCTTAGGCGTGATCTTACCGATCATGATGTCGCCGGGAACAACGTGGGCGCCCACACGGATAATGCCGCGCTCGTCGAGGTCTTTGGTAGCGTCTTCGCTGACGTTGGGGATATCGGATGTCAGCTCTTCCATACCGCGCTTAGTCTCGCGCACCTCAAGGGTGTATTCGTCGACATGAACCGAGGTCAGTATGTCTTCGCGGACCATGCGCTCGTTCAGCACGATGGCATCCTCGTAGTTATATCCTTTCCAGGGCATGAAGGCCACCTTCAGGTTGCGTCCGAGGGCAAGCTCGCCGTTTTCGGTCGAATAGCCTTCGGTCAGAATGTCGCCTTTGTTGACGCGCTGGCCCTTCTCGCAGATCGGGCGCAGGTCGATTGTAGTGCTCTGGTTGGTCTTGCGGAATTTCGGCAGATGATATTCCTTGACGGCATCCTCGAATGCCACGAACTCTTCCTCTTCGGTGCGGTCGTAGCGGATGCGGATCACAGTGGCGTCGACAAACTCGATCACGCCGGGGCCTTCGGCCATTACCTGAGTGCGGCTGTCGCGGATGAGCTGGCCTTCGAGACCGGTTCCGACGATAGGAGCCTCGCTGCGCATCAGAGGCACAGCCTGGCGCATCATGTTCGATCCCATGAGCGCGCGGTTAGCGTCGTCGTGCTCAAGGAAGGGAATCAGGCAGGCTGCGATAGAGGCGATCTGCACGGGACTTACGTCCATCAGCTCGATCTGCTCGGGGGGCACGATGGGGAAGTCGGCGTCCTGACGGGCTTTGACGCGCTCGTCGACAAAGGTGCCGTTGTCGTTGACAAGGGCGCTTCCCTGAGCGATCATCTTGCCCTCTTCGGCCTCGGCGGTCATATAGACGACCTCGTCGTTCTTAAGGTCGACAACGCCGTTCTCAACCGTGCGGTAGGGGGTCTCGATAAAGCCCAGGTCATTGATCTTCGCATAGACGCAGAGCGACGAGATCAGACCGATGTTCGGGCCTTCAGGCGTTTCGATCGGGCAGAGGCGGCCATAGTGGGTATAGTGGACGTCACGCACCTCGAATCCGGCGCGCTCACGCGACAGACCGCCGGGACCCAGGGCACTCATACGGCGCTTGTGGGTCATCTCGGCCAGCGGGTTTGTCTGATCCATGAACTGGCTCAGGGCGTTGGTGCCGAAGAAGGTGTTGATGACGCTTGAGATAGTCTTGGCATTGATGAGGTCGGTCGGGGTGAAGACCTCATTGTCGCGGACGTTCATACGCTCGCGGATAGTACGGCCCATGCGGGCCAGGCCGACGGCAAACTGGTTGTAGAGCTGTTCGCCGACGGTGCGCACACGACGGTTGCTGAGGTGGTCGATATCGTCCACTTCAGCTTTGGAGTTGATGAGCTGGATGAGGTGCTTGATGATCTCCACGATATCTTCGCGGGTGAGCACCTTGACATCCATCGGCGTCGTCATGCCCAGCTTCTTGTTGATGCGGTAGCGGCCTACCTCGCCGAGGTCGTAGCGCTTCTCGCTGAAGAAGAGGTTGGTAATGACTTCGCGGGCCGATGCGTCATCCGGTGGCTCGGCGTTGCGCAGCTGTCTGTAGATATATTGGATAGCCTCCTTTTCGGAGTTCGAAGTATCTTTCTGAAGAGTGTTGAAGATAATCGAATAGTCGATTGCGTCGGCGCTCTCCTTATGAAGAAGGATTGTCTGGACGCCGCTCTCGAGAATTTTCGGAATATCTTCTTCGGTGATGACGGTCTCGCGGTCGATGACAACGTCGTTGCGCTCGATCGACACAACCTCGCCGGTGTCTTCGTCGGCGAAGTCCTCGACCCACGATTTCAGCACACGGGCTGCAAGCTTGCGTCCCACTGCCTTCTTGAGGTTGGCGGGGGTCACCTTTATGTCTTCGGCCAGACCGAAGATCTCGATGATGTCCTTGTCGCTTTCGAGGCCGATAGCACGCAGAAGAGTGGTCACGGGCAGCTTCTTCTTGCGGTCGATGTAGGCATACATCACGTTGTTGATGTCAGTGGCGAACTCGATCCAGCTGCCGCGGAACGGGATAATACGCGCACTGTAGAGCTTTGTTCCGTTGGCATGGGTGCTCTGTCCGAAGAAGACACCCGGCGAACGGTGGAGCTGCGAGACGACGACACGCTCGGCTCCGTTGATAACAAAGGTTCCCTTCTCGGTCATGTAGGGAATCTGACCGAGATAAACATCCTGAACAACCGTGGCAAAGTCCTCGTGGTCAGGGTCGGTACAATATAGCTTAAGCTTTGCTTTGAGGGGCACGCTGTAGGTCAGGCCATGCTCGAGACACTCGTCGATGGTGTAGCGCGGCGGATCGATATAATAGTCGAGAAATTCCAGCACGAAATTGTTGCGCGTGTCGGCAATGGGGAAATTCTCGGAAAATACCTTATAAAGCCCTTCGTTGTTGCGCTTCTCGGGGGGAGTGTCGAGCTGCATGAAGTCTTGGAACGACTTTAGCTGCACCTCCAGAAAATCAGGATAGGGGAGAGGATTTTTGACCGACGTAAAATTTACGCGGGGTTTATCAACTGAATTTGGCATCTAAGATTTTTGCGGGGGTTGATGGATTAACGTGAAAGGGAACTCAAAGAAAAAAAATGCACAAAAAGGTTAAGAACCACCCCTTAGAGGGTTCTTAACCTTATTGCCTGAAAATCAGGCCGTTTTATTTAAGTTCGACTTCAGCGCCGGCTTCTTCGAGCTGCTTCTTGAGGCCTTCGGCATCTGCCTTGGCAACGCCTTCCTTGACAACGCTGGGTGCGCCGTCGACCATCTCCTTGGCTTCTTTCAGGCCAAGACCGGTCAGTTCTTTGACGAGCTTAACAACGGCGAGCTTGCTGGCACCGGCCGATTTGAGCACTACGTCGAAAGAAGTCTTCTCTTCAGCGGCTTCGCCGGCAGCGGCCGGACCGGCAGCAACTGCTACAGCAGCAGCAGCGGGTTCGATACCATACTCGTCCTTGAGGATCTGAGCGAGTTCGTTTACTTCTTTAACGGTGAGGTTAACGAGTTGTTCTGCAAAAGCTTTAAGATCTGCCATTTTTGTATCTTTTTATTTGTTTTGTTTTTTTGTTTGGTTGATTTGGTCGAGAAGAGAGTCTACAGGGTCAGCCTCAGGCCTCTTTCTTCGAGAGTGTCTCGAGAATACCGTGAAGCTTTGTGCCGCCGCTCTGGAGGGCGCTGACAACGTTCTTCGCGGGCGACTGAAGCAGAGCGACAACGTCGGCGAGAAGTTCGTTCTTGCTCTTGATCGAAGCCAGTGTGTCGAGCTGGTCGGCACCGATATAGGCTGTTTCCTCGACCCAGGCGGCTTTCAGACGCGGCAGCTGCTGATCTTTGTTGGTCACCTTCTTGATGAGCTTGGCGGGAGCATTGCCCACGTTCGAGCACATCAGGGCAGTCTGGCCCTTGAGAGCGCCGTAGAGCTCGCTGTAGTCAACGTCGAGGCTCTCGAGAGCTTTGTGAAGAAGAGTGTTCTTGACAACCATCAGCTTGATGCCGTCGCCGAAGCAGGCGCGACGCAGCGAGCTTGTCAGCTCGGCGTCAAGGCCGGCGGTCTCGACGAGGTAGAAGCAAGAATAGTCTTTGATCGTAGCGGCGATCTTTTCAATCGCCAATTGCTTATCTTCCTTTTTCATGCGTTCGTTTCTTTAATTAGGTTATTCCTCGATCGATTTTGTATCGACCTTGACACCCGGACTCATGGTGCTCGAAAGATAAATGCTCTTGATATAGGTGCCCTTTGCGGTGGCCGGTTTGAGTTTGATCAGAGTGTTGATAAACTCGCGGGCATTCTCCTTCATGGCCTTGGCATCGAACGACACCTTACCGATCGACGAGTGAACGATACCGTTCTTGTCGACCTTGAAGTCGATTTTACCCTTCTTGACCTCTTCAACAGCCTTGGCAACATCGACGGTAACCGTGCCACTCTTGGGGTTAGGCATCAGACCGCGCGGGCCGAGGATGCGTCCCAGAGGACCGATCTTACCCATGACAGCGGGCTGAGTGATGATGACATCGACGTCGGTCCAGCCGCCTTTGATTTTTTCGATATATTCTTCGAGGCCCACATAGTCGGCGCCGGCAGCCTTTGCGGCAGCTTCGGCGTCGGCGCTGCAGAGCACCAGAACGCGCACCTGCTTGCCCGTGCCGTGAGGCAGGGTGACAACGCCGCGAACCATCTGGTTGGCCTTACGGGGGTCAACACCGAGGCGCACGTCGATGTCGAGCGAAGCGTCAAATTTTGTGTAGCTGATTTCTTTTACCTTCTCGGCGGCTTCTGCCAGAGTATAAGCTTTACCCGGTTCAAGCTTCTCGAGGGCTACCTTTTGATTCTTTGTCAGTTTGCTCATGATAAGTTGAACTTTTAAGCGTTAGCGGGAAATGCTCCTTTGACAGTGATACCCATGGAGCGGGCTGTGCCGGCCACCATGCGCATTGCCGATTCAACGGTGAAGCAGTTCAGATCGGGCATCTTGTCTTCGGCGATAGCTTTAACCTGATCCCAGGTAATCTCTGCCACTTTATCGCGGTTGGGCTGCGACGAACCTTTCTTGACCTTAGCGGCCTCGAGAAGCTGAATGGCTACCGGCGGAGTCTTGACAATGAAGTCGAAGCTCTTGTCGGTGTAGTAGGTGATTACAACGGGGAGAACCTTGCCTCCCTTGTCCTGAGTGCGGGCGTTGAATTGCTTGCAGAACTCCATGATGTTGATACCCTTGGAGCCCAGCGCCGGTCCTACGGGAGGTGAGGGGTTTGCCGCACCGCCCTTAATCTGCAATTTGATCTGTCCAGCAATTTCTTTTGCCATTGTTAATAAAAATTTAAAGGTTAGCGTGACTGCGCAAGCGGCGCGCCTTCGGCTTAAAGCCACCTGAAGTCCGAAAAAACCGTCGGCTCTCCCCGCAACCCCTCCAGCCGCGTAACCGACTGTGGTATCTGCTGCGGACAGCGTCCCGGAATGTTTTCAGAACCCCGCTGGCTCCCGGCTGCCGCGCCGAAGGTCTCCGTTGCCGGATAACAAACGACGAAACCGCCGGCAGTGCCGAGGGTGTCACTCTCGCTCTACCTGCGAATTCTCCAACTCAAGGGGGGTCTTGCGGCCAAAAATCTTGACCATGACAGAGAGCTTCTTTTTCTCACGATTGACCTCGTCGATAACTCCCGAGAACCCGCTGAAGGGCCCCGAGGTCACCTTGACGGTCTCGCCTACCATGTAGTTGTTACCGTCTTCGTCGAGATCCACGAGTTCATCGGCAGCGCCAAGCATTCTCTTGACCTCGCTCTCGCGCAAAGGCTCGGGAGCGCTGCCCTTAGCACGCCCTGCGAGAAAGTCGATGACATTGCTGGTATTCTTCAGCAAATACATCACCTCGCCGGTCAGCTCTGCTTCGATGAAAACGTATCCTGAATAGAGGTTCTTCTCCTTGATGACCTTCTTTCCGTTGCGCATCGCCATCACACGCTCAGTAGGTATCAGCACTTGAAACAGATGTTTGCCAAGGTCGGTGTTACGCATCTGTGCGTCGAGCACCTCTTTCACCTTAGCTTCTTTACCTGATATGGCACGCAGCACGTACCATGCTCTTTTTGTCTCAGCCATTGATACTTGGAAATTGACGTGTTACTGTTGAATTTGCTTGTGTCTGAAAGTCACTTCTGGTCAGCGGCCTCTATCTGACAGCGCGATTACTGTCCCAGGCTGTAGATTAAGTGCATCAAATTGTCGACCACCAGATCCATCACCCACACTATCAGTGCGATAATAACGGAAGCAATAAGCACGATGACAGCGCTTTTGACGACCTGCTCCTTAGTCGGCCAAGAAGTCTTATACCGAAGCTCGGTGTAAGACTCCTCCAAATCCGTGAGTAGTTTTAATTTCTTCATTTGTTTTTGTTTTTAGCACGGGTTGAGAGGCTCGAACTCCCGACACCTGGTTTTGGAGACCAGTGCTCTACCGACTGAGCTAAACCCGTATGTAGTGAAAGAGGGGCCCGGGGCTCCGCGCCCCTCTTTCAGTTATTTGTTTGTCGACAATCAGTCGTCGAGGATCTGAGTGATCTGACCCGAACCTACGGTGCGGCCACCTTCGCGGATAGCGAAACGCAGACCGGCGTCGCAAGCAACCGGAGTGATGAGCTCAACAGTGATCTCAACGTGGTCGCCCGGCATTACCATCTCAACGCCTTCGGGGAGAGTGATCTCACCGGTAACATCGAGGGTGCGGATGTAGAACTGAGGACGATAGTGGTTGTGGAACGGAGTGTGGCGGCCACCTTCTTCTTTCTTCAGGATATAAACCTCAGCTTTGAAGCGAGAGTGTGGTTTAATCTGACCCGGTTTACAAAGAACCATACCACGTTTGATTTCGTTCTTGTCAACACCACGGAG
>DBGBEM010000241.1:0-5373 GCA_048477235.1 Muribaculaceae bacterium
CGGACTGCGCACCAATGTTCTGACAGCGTCGGCCGGCGAAGCCATTATGTCGCACCGCTTCCTCGACTATCAGCCCTGGAAAGGCGACATCGAACGTCGCACCAACGGCTCGCTGATCGCTCTTGAGCCCGGCACAGCCTACGCCTACGCCATCGACAAGCTTCAGGATCGCGGCCGCTTCTTCATCTTCCCGCAGGAAGAAGTCTATGCCGGTCAGGTAGTCGGCGAGAACGCCAAAGACAACGACATAGTCGTCAACGTTACCAAGTCGAAGAAGCTCACCAATATGCGTGCGAGCGGTGCCGACGACAAAGCCCGGATAGTGCCCCCTGTAGTCTTCTCGCTCGAAGAAGCGCTCGAATATATCAAGGAAGACGAATATGTCGAAGTGACCCCTCACCACATCCGACTCCGCAAAATCATCCTCGACCATCTCGACCGCAAGCGCGACAACCGCTGATCCCCTCAACATACACAGCGGGGGCGCCTCCATTCGGACGCGCCCCCGATTTGTGTATATCGAAGTTCATAGACATCAGGCGGATTGGCGGTGGAAGAGGCGAGATCTGACGGCTATGTAGAGGGGTGGGCGGAAGAGCTCGCCGGCGCCGATGATGGCTCCGAAGAATGTAATGATGATCATGAGGCTTTCGACGAGGGGATGAATGCCGCCGGCTGCCGCCATTCCGTATCCGACGGTTGCGGCTACCACAGCTCCGGCAACGGGCAGAACCATGGCTTTTATTATTGTCGCGAGAAAGCGGCCTATGCTCATTCCGTTCAGGCGTGTGAAAAGTATTGTGTGGGCAAGTACGCTGACGGCCACTCCGCCGATCTGAGTCCATGCTATCCAGATGAGGCCGTGGCGGTAGAATATGGCAAGCAACGCAAGCTGTATGGCTACTTCGCCGAACGACATATTGCGGATAAATACTGTCCGGGCATGGACTTTGCAGACGCTGTGGAAATAGTATTTCAGACCTGCAAGAAATTCGAACAGGGCAAGAATCCGGAATACGGGAACTGCCGCAATCCACTTCTGTCCGTATAGTGCTTCAATCCCGGGACGGGCGATAACAAGCATGAGCATCAGAATTGCTCCGTTGAGGGCGACGATGGTCGACAGCATGTCATGAATGAGAAAACGCTGACGTTTTTTATCGTTTTCGTTAGAGGCTATGACGAAAAATGGAGAGTTGATCGAGGTTTCGGTTACGGCAAACGGCACGTTGGCAAGTTTTGCGCCCTGATAGTAGACGCCGGAGGTCGATGGTGAGAAGAATTTTCCCAGCACGAAAGTGTTGACGTTCTTGCCTATAATGTTGCCGAGGTAGGCGAGCATGAGGTGAATCCCGAAATAGAAGAATTCTTTGAATGCTCTGACCTTGAAGCGTATTCGCGGGAAATAGCGTGTTGCGGCCACAAAATATATGAAGAGGAAGAACGACAGCAGAATCTGGGTCGACACGAGTGCCCAGTAGCCGAAGCCGTTTGCGGCAAGGAAAATTCCCAGTGCGAGCGAAGTGACTGTGGCGCCGATTCTGACGAGTGCGACTTTCTTCATTTTCAGCTCTTTGCGCAGGCGCGTTTCCTGAACAAAGCTCATTGTCTGACAGAAAAAGCATACGCCGAGCACGCGCATTATTCCGATCAGCTCGTCGTGACCGAAAAATGCGGCAACCCACGGTGCTCCGACGAAGAACAGTGTGCCGAAGATGAAGCCTACGCCGGCGTTGAACACGAAAACTGTCGAATAATCGTCGGCTGTAGGGCTTTTCTTATGGATGAGACCGTCTGATAAACCGCAACTCGAGAGGTCGTAGGCTATCGAGGTGAAGATGGCGATCATGGCCAGCAGGCCGAAGTCTGCGGTTGTCAGAAGGCGTGCGAGCACAATGTTACCGCCGAAGTTGAGGACGGTAACAGTCAGTCGCTCTATGAGCGACCATTTGTAGACCTTGGAGTTAGTCCCCATGGTCAGGGACTCAGGCCGAGTGTTCGGTCAGGAATCGTTCGACATCGAGGGCTGCCCGACATCCGCTTCCGGCGGCGGTGATTGCCTGACGGTAGCGCGGATCGGCGACGTCGCCGGCGGCGAACACTCCCTCTACGCTCGTGGCTGTGGTCTTTCCGATGGTCTCGATATAACCTTGTTCGTCGAGTTTCAGCTGGCCGTCGAGGAAGTCGGTATTAGGCTTATGGCCGATGGCGAGGAAGAAGCCGTCGAGCTCAAGATCCATTTTTTGTTCTCTCGGTGTTCCTTCGGCTTCAACGAGATGGGCGCCCTGAAGGAAGCCGTCGTCGCCATAGAGCCCTTTTGTCTGCGTCTCGAAAAGAACACGGATATTGCCTTTCTGCAAAACGCGCTGCTGCATTACTTTCGATGCGCGCAGATAGTTCTTGCGGACGATCATGAAGACATCTTTGGCAATGTTGCTCAAATACATGGCTTCCTCGCAGGCTGTGTCGCCGCCGCCGACAACGGCGACGCGTTTGTTGCGGTAGAAGAAGCCGTCGCAGGTCGCGCAGGCCGATACGCCCTGTCCCATGAATTTCTGTTCGTCGGGCAGACCGAGGTATTTTGCCGATGCGCCGGTTGCGATAATGATAGTGTCGGCAATGATAGTGTCGCCTTCTGCTGTCTCGCAGCGGAAAGGACGTTGTGACAGGTCAACGCTTTTAACGAAGCCGCTGCGGACGTCGGCGCCGAAGCGGCGGGCCTGTTTGCCGAGATCTTCCATCATCTCGAAACCCGAAGTGCCTTCGGGGTAACCCGGGAAATTTTCAATCTCTGTTGTTGTGGTCAGCTGTCCGCCGGGCTGAGTGCCTTCAAAGAGGATAGGGGACAGGTTGGCGCGTGAGGTATAGATTGCAGCCGTATATCCGGCAGGGCCGGAGCCGATTATCAGACATTTGGTTTTGTGTTCCATTGAAGTGATTCAGGTTATGAGTTAGCGCAAGTCGATGAGTTCGGCTCGCGGATATTTTCTTTTATCGAAAGTGAAGACCGATGAGGGCTGTGTACCTCCTGTTCGGGCAGACGTTACAGATATTTTTGTGACGTGTCCGACCCGGTCGGTGAGGTCGATAGCCGTAGGAAGATTAGTGGAGGTATTGACAGTCATTCTGACGGTGCGGAAGTCAGAATGTTTGTTCTTGGCTGTTAGCAAAAGAGTTGACGTGCCTTTCCCGCTGGCGACGATCTTTGCCGTGAAGTTGTTCCGGAGAGCTTTGACTATGGCAAACGGATTGATCTGAGCCAATTCCTCAGATGTCGGAGTTGTTATATTGCATTCGCCGGTCGACGGACTGTAGGCCCACTGCGTGCGTCCGTCGTACCAGACTGTCATTTCCGATGATGTCATCCGGAAACGGTCGCCGGCGAGCAGCAGTTTGCCTGAAGAGCCTGATGCCTTGAAAGAGATATCGAGAGACTTTGCACTTCTGACGCGCGATGCCACGCTGTTAAGCAGCGCGGCGGCGTTGTCGGCGGCCATCGATATGATGACGGCTGCGGCGAGTACTGTTACAAATGTCAGTAGGCGTTTCATATCTGATATATTAACGTGGATCGGCGGCGCAATGTTGTGCCGGTCAGTTGGCAATTTCAAGAAGACGTTCGAGCTGCATCGGATCCATCAGAACCTGACGGGGCTTGCCCCCGTTTGTGGGGCCGACAATGCCTGCCGCCTCGAACTGGTCCATGATCTTTCCGGCGCGGTTATATCCGATTGAATAGCGGCGCTGTAGCGACGATGTCGAAGCCGTTGAGCTTTGAACGACAAAGCGGGCAGCTTCCTCGAAGAGACTGTCGCGGTCGTTGACGGAACCCATTCCTGATGCGTCAACGTCGTCAGGAATGAACTCCGGCAGTTCGTAGGCGGTGTCGTATCCCATCTGTTCGTCGATATATTTGACGATATTCTCAACTTCGTCTGTGTCGATGAAGGCGCACTGAACGCGGTCGATTTTGCCGTTGTTGCTGAACAGCATGTCGCCGCGGCCGATGAGCTGGTTGGCCCCCGGCCTGTCAAGGATTGTCCGCGAGTCGACCATCTGGAATACTCGGAAAGCTATTCGGCCCGGGAAGTTCGCCTTGATGACACCTGTGATAACGTTGGTCGACGGGCGCTGGGTGGCCAGTATCATGTGGATTCCGACCGCACGCGCTTTCTGTGCGATACGCGCGATAGGAGTCTCGACCTCTTTTCCCGCTGTCATTATAAGATCGGCAAACTCATCGACCACTACAACTATGTAGGGCAGGAATCGATGTCCGCGTTCCGGGTTAAGATGCCGCGTGACGAATTTTTCATTATACTCTTTGAGGTTTCGGCAACCGGCATCCTTGAGCAGAGTGTAACGGTTGTCCATTTCAAGGCAGAGAGAGTTAAGGGTGGCCACAACCTTGGCAGGATCGGTTATGATTGCATCGTCTTCACCGGGAAGTTTAGCGAGATAGTGGCGTTCAAGCCGTGCATAGAGGCTGAACTCGACCATCTTCGGGTCGACGAGCACGAACTTCAGTTCGGCAGGATGTTTCTTGTAGAGCAGCGACGCGATGATAGTGTTCAGGCCTACAGATTTACCCATGCCGGTGGCGCCCGCAACAAGCAGGTGAGGCATCTTTGTCAGGTCAGCTATGAACACTTCGTTCGAAATTGTGCTGCCCATTGCCATAGGCAGCTCCATCTTGCAGTCCTGAAACGCTCTGGAACCGAGTATCGAACGGATCGGAACTGTCTGGGGGTCTTTATTCGGCACTTCGATACCGATCGCGCTCTTTCCGGGAATAGGGGCTATTATTCGGATTCCGAGGGCTGCCAGACTCATTGCGATGTCGTCTTCGAGCCGCTTGATTTTGGCGATACGGACGCCCTCAACGGGAACGATTTCATAGAGAGTTACAGTGGGGCCAACAGTGGCACGGATATCTGAAATCGGGATGCCGTAGTCGAGAAGAGTTTTCGTGATGCGCTGCTGGTTTTCAGCCTGCTCTTCGGCGTCGATCGTTGCAGCGGTGCGCTGCTTGGGCTCATGAAGAATCTCGAGAGTAGGGAACTGATAGCGTGAGAGGTCAGCACGCGGATCATAAGCCGAATCGCCTATGGCGATCACAGGTTCGGGAACTTTAACTTCATCGGCTTGTTCAATGTCTTTCGACTCCACGGTCATATCTCCGATCGTTGGAACCATGTCGATTTCCGCCTCTTTATCATCCTCGTCTGGGAGGGTGTCAGTGTCAGATTTCTTTTCTATCTGATCGTCAATGGTGCCGACTACAATGTTGTCGGATGCCTGAGGTTTATCACCGGCAATTTTTTTCTCATTATTTACGGCTGTCGATGCAGTTTCTTTACGAGCGGCTCGTGC
>DBGBEM010000242.1:0-17564 GCA_048477235.1 Muribaculaceae bacterium
GGGATGCTCCATGGAGCATCCGGCCAATTTAGTTGTCAGCAGTCGCTCTGACGGCTGCACCATGGTGCAGCCCTACATAAAATGCACAAATACTTACTGTTTTATCTATAAATTTTGCTATCGTAGTATCAGAAGAATGAAAGAGCCCGGCGGTGTGCCGGGCTCTTTGGTTACTGACAGTTCGGGGATTGCGTTATTTCACGAGGACTTTCGAAACCGATGTGCCGCGACGGACAACATAAACATTGCCCTTTTCAGGCTTGTCGACTCTGACACCCTGAAGGTTATAATAGACAACTTCAGCGGCGTCGCCGGTAATTGTTCCGATTCCGGCCTCACCGGCTTCCTGCTTGAAATTAATGTCGGTCGAAGCTCCCGGAACAGCTATGCTCACTGTAGTGTCGTAGGGACGGGGCACAGTGTTCAGCGAAGCTTTGACTGTGACCTTGACTTCTCCCTCGTTATCGCCGGCTACGGCATCGCATGAAGCGAACTCACAGGGCTTGCCGTTGAAGAGCAGGCGGAAGTCCTCAGGCTTTGCATCGGTTTTGACAACAAATGTCTTCTCTCCGCCCTCTTTGGGAAGTTCGATGGTATTGTCGGTGCCGATAAGCTCGACATTGAAATAACATGCACCGAAGCCCATGAGAACACCCGAGCAACGGCGGTTGCCCTGACCGAGAGGTACTTCGTGAAGCATCTGATAGGCATCATACAACTGGCCGTCGGAAGTAACTTCCTTGAACGTCATAAGCGAAGTTCCGGGATACTCGGTGTTCTCCGACGAAAGATAGAGGAAGCGGATCCAGTCGGTCTTACGGTCGAAACCGGTTATCAGAGCAATGACAGGTGAATCGATGGTGACAGGCATATCGCTCAGATCAAACATAATGCCCTGATAGTTTTCCTGGTCTGCATGGATAGACGTTGTCGCTGTAGCGAGCTCATCGCCGACATAATTATACTGCACACCGGCAATTTCTTCAGTCTCCCATTTGCATATCGAAAGTTTCAGCTTCGAGTTTTCGCCTGCTTCCATAACGATAGCATTGATATAGACATATTTGAGTCCGTAGGGTTTTGACATCTGAGGAATAAGCGAGCCGATGCCCATCACAAAGTCGTCTTCATGCTCCTGCATTCCGAGAAGAGCCTCCCATGAGCGATCCACATCTCCCGAGAACTCTATGAGCCGGTTGTAGGCGAGAGCCTTCAGATTCGGATCGAAATAGTTGTAGGTAGCGAATCCGCCGGGAACAAGCGATCCGTCGACAGCTTCGACTTCACCGGCTTCACCCCCGAAGCGGATCGCGGCATTCCCGCTGGCAGGCAGATCGGGATCGAGGTTCGAGTTCGTGGCTATAACCCAGGGGCCGTCGGTGTTCGGACCGAAAGATGTCATGAGTTGCGGCAGAGCGGCTACTGTTCCGGTCGGATAAGCCGGTGTTGTCAGATCTGACTCGGTCGAGAGTTTGCTCTGACCGTCAAGATCCGAATAAGCCCACTCGAAAGTGCGGCCGTTGAACGAGTCGTTTTTCCAAAAATACTCAGTGTCGGGTGCACCCATAAACAGCGGAGATTTCGGTTCGAGCACGCCCGGCAGAAGTGCCGGATAAAGAATACCCTCGGGAAGAGTGTATTTAGCTTCGGGATATGGCACGCCCACTGTGACATTATCGATAGCAACACGATAGCCGCCGGCACCGACAAAGCGGAAGGCGAACTTGACGGGCTTATTGTAATAATCCTTAATATCTACATAATAGGGATTGAAGTCGGTGACTTCAGACTGCCCTATGCTGGCTTTATAACGCTCATCGGCGCTGAGCTTCAATGCCTCGTCGTAGTTGTTCCAGATGAGAGTCCAGTTTGCGCCGTCATCAGTCGACACGAGAATTTCAAGACGGCTCAGCCACCCCTCTCCGTTCTCACGGTCTCTCAGCATGAAATAAGGGTTATAGGCCATATAGAAATGGAGCAGATCGTCGGTCTGAGGCGTAATGGTGGGCGTCACGAGCCATTCGTCACTTGCCTCGGGAGTCGCGCCGTAATGGCACTGAACCATTGCGAAACAGGCACCCCACGGAGTAATGGCATTCAATGCGTTTGAAGGCATAGTAACCCAGGTGAAATCTGTCGGGTCGTCGGGATAAGGCTTGTTGGCCGGGTCGGCCTTAGAAGTGTCCGACCATCCGTTAGGCAAATAATTGTTGTAGCTCTTGTAGATGTAATCGGGCGTTGAGCCTCGGCCTTCGAAGCCTTCGAAAAACGTGTTCGGACGGTTTTCAGAGACGGCTCCGGCTGCGCATAAGGCCGCTAACGCGAAAAAAACTTGACGTTTCATGTAGGTTAAAGATTAGAGAATAACTTTAAGGATTTTATTGTCAATATTTATCAGATAGATACCTGCGGGAAGAGTTACCGAGCGCGGAGCGTCGAAATAGTTGGTGAACACACAGACGCCTGCAACATTATATACTGCTCCGGCAGAGCGAAGAGTTATCTGACGGCCATTGATCTCAATTGCCGAGTCAGCGCCGACAGCTGCGACTCCGTCATGCTGGGCAGCCTCAACTACAACTTCTATAATCTTGGATATATTGTTGTCGTTGTTTTCGTCGAGAGTGGCGTCGGGGAAGAAAGCCGATACTGCAAAGCGGTGAACGCCGACAGATTCGTCATTTGTAGCGCAGACGAACGAGAATTCAGCTGATTCTTCCGACATCAGACGGTCTCCGAACGAAGAGTCGAGAGCAACACGGTCATTTTCGGTCATTTCAAGCAAAACTACGGTGTAGCGGTTCGCATCATCGTCGGGAGTCGGCATGCTGCCGTTGTTCAGCACTGTGGCCTTGATTGTGAACGACTCTCCGGCTACAACCTTGACAGGATCAGCCGAAATATCGGTAACAGCGAGATCATAATCGAGACCAGACCGGGCATTCGCCGTTGCCGGTACTGAAGCTCCCTGCGCATTGTAAGCGATGGCTGTGTATGAAACTGTGCCTAACGGGGCATTCATGTCGGTAAACGAAAGTGTCTGACCGTCGGCGACACCCTCAGTCCAGGTATTGATGACTTCGTCGTTGCGCTTGAGTTCGACTTTGTTGACATTGGCCGGAGCATCGGAGGTGTCAAGCGTCGGGAGAGTGAAGCTGACAACGATGTCGCGTGAGCCCGGAGCAGTGTTCTCGGCGGTCATGCCGGTGATTTCGAGCGGAGTTCCGGGAGCGGTCACATCCTCAACGAGAAGATTGTCGACGGCATAAGTATAGCGCAGTGAGTTACCGATGCCTATCATCGGGAAATAGATTCCGGTTTCGTCAACACTGAATTCGGCCGAGAACTTCGTGTTGTCGCCGAATGCATTGATATGTTCGGCGCTGCCGAAAACAGTTGTCAGAGGAACTACATTCTTGGCCTCGGGAGCATCTCCGAGAGGCTGCTTCGTAAGTCCGAATCCGAACGGCATTCCATAGTTATAGGTATAATCAGGATACATCCAGTCGAAAGTGACTCTGTAGGTATGTCTGGCTTTAAGACGCATGGCAGGCATGAAAATGCGCGGCTGACTGCCATTGCCGACAATGGTGAGATAGGTATTTCCGTCGGCGGTCGTCAGCGATGTTGTGGGATTGGTGGTATTGGCCGATACGACAACAATGCCGGCGTCAGCATAGTCGGTTACATCAGTGAAATTCTCGCTGTAGGAATACGAGGGAGTGATTTCGAGAGGATCACCGCCATATTCGATGTTTGATACGGTGCTTTCACCGTCGGTGCCATCGTAGATGACAGTGACATTGTAAGAGATCGGGCGGACAGGGCCTTCGGGAATTTCGTCGGTAACTGAAAGCTCTTTTGTCGAGGCTACGACAACAACGCCATCGTTGACGCGGGTAACTTTATAGGCAATCTTCGATTCGTCGTATTTTCCTCCGTTCTTGCCGAGCGGAGCTTCCCATGCGATAGTGGCATCGCGACCGTCGAATGTCAGCTTGACATTCTGCGGAGCGGCGGGGGTGTCGGGACCGACGAATACGTCTGTCGAGACTTCAGGGCCATCGCCGCTGAGATTCGAGCAGTAAACAGCTACAGAATGCGTGCCGGCTGTCGCAGCGACGGTAATATTGACCTCACTGCCGCCATCGGCGCTGACATTCTTATGCGAGGTAGCTTCGCCATCGAGAAGAACGGTATATTTTGCCGATGTGAGAGTGGTTCCGCCGAAAGTCTTCGAAGGCATCATGAAGCTCAGGGCTATGTCAGTTGAAACGCCGTCGTTGGAAGCTTTAAGATCGGTGACTTCTCCGGGTGCGGCGGCATCGAAGCTCGCAGGCGTGTAAAGGCCGGCAAGACAGGCGCCATTCAGCGAATAAAGCTGTGTTGCGGTCTGATCGCTGAGGTCAATCGCATACAAGGCTGTTGTCTTTGACCATGTGCCATAAGCTGAAATATGCGCATAGAGCATTTTTCCAGACGTAGAGTCATAGCACATCGACTGAGGGGCAATTTCTGTTACTTTCCAGTTAAGATCGCTTATCGGCGAACCGACATCGGTGAGAGTGCCGTCGGTCGTGGAAATCTTCTCGAGCTGACCTTCCTGTGTGATGCCCCAGAGTGTTCCCGAGGTGTCGAATGAGAGGCCGGTAATATATGATGTTGACGTCTGTCCGACAGGGGTTACTGTACCTGTCGACACATCGAGTTTGCCAAGCTGAAAGCTCAGAGCTTATAACGAGCGCGTGCCGCTCCAGAACCATCCGTAAACTTCGCCGGTTTTAGGATCTACAGTGAGATCGGTGGCTCCGCCGGGATAGGAAGTCGAGAATGTCTTTGTGTTATACGACCATGAAGCGGGATCGACCACATACATATTTGTGATGCCATACGAATATCTAAAAGCTATAAAAGAATCATTTGTCCAGACAGCTGACTGAACCTCGGTAACGCCGGAAAGCTGACTGCTGTAAGCGTGCCAGTCGACAGCCGATCCCGACGTCGGGATGTCGTAAATTGTGGCGAGTGTCCAGCTATAATCATAAGTTTTGTCGGATGGCTTATTGAAAGGATAGCAATAAGTCCTTCCCGTAGGTAGTTCAACTGCCTGAGCGGTAAACGCCGAAGCCGTCAGAAATGAAGCGGTGAGAATTGCGTAAAGTTTGTTCATAAAAATTATTTATTGGTGACAATTTTTGCAAAGTGACAATAATATCGGATTATCGCGTCAAATATAGACAAAAAAATCAAAACACATAGTTGATAATGCAAAAAAACGCAATCATATCTCGACCAAAAGGCCAATATATCGGAATTAGATACCAAAAAAAACAAGCGCGCCGAATGACCGGCGCGCTATAGAGGGGAGTAGAAATATTTTTAGAAATTCTCGGCTTTAATCTCGAAAAAGCTCTGAGGATGGGCGCATACGGGGCAGGCGCCGGGAGCCTTCTTACCGACTACGATATGTCCGCAGTTGCGGCAGATCCATATCGTGTCGCCATCGCGCGAGAACACGATAGCCTGCTCGATATTATTGAGAAGCTTGCGGTAACGCTCTTCGTGATGACGTTCTATGGCGCCTACCTGACGGAATTTGGCTGCAATAGCAGGGAAGCCTTCCTCTTCAGCTTCGCGGGCCATACGGTCGTACATATCTGTCCACTCATAGTTCTCACCCTCGGCAGCATCGCGAAGGTTATCGAGAGTTCCGGGAATGTCGTTTCCGTGGAGCATCTTGAACCAGAGCTTAGCGTGCTCTTTCTCGTTGTTGGCAGTTTCCTCAAAGATAGCTGCTATCTGCTCGAAACCATCCTTACGGGCTTTCGAAGCGTAATATGTATACTTGTTGCGTGCCTGCGATTCTCCGGCGAAAGCCTCGCGGAGGTTCTGCTCGGTCTTGGTTCCTTTGATGTCTTTCATTTTTTAAGGGGATTATGTTAATAATTCTGCGGCAAAGGTAACAAATCTACGGTTTCGTTTCGGTTAAATATCATTAAATAACCGGCGACTGCCGCGCCTCAACAACGACTGCACGCACCGGATGCAATTTTTCGATAGCTCACATTTCGGAGTAATTCACTAACTTTGCAGGTTGAAATGAAAAAGAAATTATCTCTCGGCGAAATCGCCGAAATCATAGGAGCTGAAAAGCCGCGCCACCCTGAGCGCACCATCAGCCGATTGCTTACCGACAGCCGAAGTCTTACCGGGAATCACGATGAGACAATATTTATTGCCCTCGCCACCAGTTCCAACGACGGTCAGCGATACGTCGCCGAACTATGCCGCGAAGGGGTCGGCGCATTCATAGTCAGCCGACAGCCTGACGACATTGAAAATACCGACGCAGATTTTCTTGTCGTTCCCGACACACTGAAAGCGCTTCAGGCTCTTGCTGCCCGACGCCGCGGCGAACTCGGCGAAAAAGTTGTCGGAATAACCGGTTCGGTCGGAAAAACGACAGTAAAGGAATGGGCGGCACAGCTGATCGGAAATGGCCATAACGACACGCCGGTCCGCATAAGCCGGTCAGACCGCAGCGACAACTCTCAGATAGGAGTTCCGCTCACAATCTGGCAGGCCGACAGCGATTCCGATGTGGTTATCGTTGAGGCTGGGGTGTCGGAACCCCACGAAATGGAACGTCTTGCAGCGATTATCAGGCCGGAGATAGGAGTGATCACAGGCATCGGCCCCGAGCACGATTGCGGATTTGCCTCACGCGAAGAAAAAGCCGCAGAGAAATCCCGCCTTTTCAAAGACTGCAAGTCGGTGATTTATCCGGCCGACGATATTATATGCGTCGGAGCGGTGAAAGCCTGCGGTGCTCCTGAGAAAATCTCATGGAGCCGGAAGCATCCCGACGCCGATCTGTTCATCGACAACGAAACGGCGGAAGGCTTTTCGTTTATCTGGCATCGAGCCAAATATGACGTAACGACCGGAATAAGCGGAAAAGAACGCGACAGTCTGTATGCCGCAATAGCATTGGCATTGGTTTTGGGAAGCGATCCCGAAGAGGTAGCCGAAAACGCGGCTTGCCTGAAAAGTGTCGACACACGCCTTGAGGTTATAGATGCCGTAAACCGTTGCCTTCTCGTTCACGACCGCTACACGGCCGATGCCAACTCATTGGCTTCGGCCCTCGATTTCATGCGCCGCCGTCTGCGCAAACGCATGAGTCTGACAGCTGTTTTAGGCGACCTCGACGAAGGGAATTACGAAGACGTCGCCGAAATACTGCGCGATGCTGAGGTCGCCCGCATAATCGGCATAGGCACCCGGATAGCAGCTGCCGCCGACGCTTTCGAAGGACTCAATGTCAAATTTTTCGACAATATCGACGGTTTTATCTCGGAAATGGGGCCTGAAGAGTTCCACGACGAATTCATTCTCGTTAAAGGAGGCGCCTTATCTGCCACAGACCGTATATGCGACATGCTTGAGGCACGCCAGCACGAAACGGTGCTTGAGGTGAATCTCGAGGCCGTTCGCCGGAACTATAATTTCTTCCGGTCGAAGCTAAAGCCCGAAACCGGAATAGTTGCGATGGTCAAAGCGTTCGGCTACGGAGCCGGCTACTATGAGATTGCCCGGACAATGCAGGCCCAGGGAGCGGCCTACCTCGCTGTCGCAGCTCACGACGAAGGGGTCGACCTGCGCGAGAACGGCATAACAATGCCGATAATGGTTCTGAATCCGAAGGTTGTCAATTACCGCGCACTATTCGCTTATCGGCTCGAACCTGAGATCTACAGCTTCGAAATGCTCGAGAAGGTGATCGAAGAGGCGCGCCGCTGGGGTGTTACCGACTACCCTGTCCACATTAAGCTCGACACGGGAATGCACCGTCTGGGATTCATCGAAGAGGAAATTCCGAAAGTAGTCGAGATGCTCCACGGTCAGCCGTTCATTCGGCCGCAGAGCGTTTTCAGCCACCTGTGTGCTGCCGACGACCCCGCCGACGATGACTATACGCGCGGTCAGTTTGAATATTTTTACCGCTGCTGCGACACACTTCAGGCCGAGTTCCCTCACCATATATTACGCCATATATTGAACACAACAGGCATTGTCCGCTTCCCCGACCATCAGTGCGATATGGTTCGCCTCGGCATCGGCCTTTACGGAATAGCGACAATGCACGACGGCTCAATGGACGCCCTTGAGCAGGTGTCGAGCTTCAAAAGCGTCATAATCTCGATACGCGACTGGCCCGCGGGAACAACCGTCGGCTACAACCGCCGCGGACTTCTCAAACGCGATTCGCGCATTGCCACGGTTCCTGTAGGATATGCCGACGGAATCGACCGCCATCTCGGCAACGGAGGTCTGAAAGTGTCGGTCAACGGTCATCGCTGTCCTACGGTCGGAAACATCTGCATGGACGTCATGATGATCGACGTCACCGATGTCCCTAATGTCAGCGTAGGCGACTCAGTTGAGATTTTCGGCAGGAACGTGCCGGCCGACGATGTTGCCGACAGCCTGTCGACGATAACTTATGAGGTGCTGACATCGGTATCAACCCGAGTTAAACGAATCTACTACCGCGAATGAGCAATATCGTAGTCAAAGGAGCCAGAGTCAATAACCTGAAAGGCGTCGATGTTGAGATCGAGCGCGGCAAGCTGACAGTCATCACCGGCCTGAGCGGCAGCGGCAAGTCGTCGCTGGCGTTCGACACGCTTTATGCCGAAGGCCAGCGTAGATATGTCGAGAGTCTGTCGGCCTACGCCCGCCAGTTTCTCGGACGCATGGCGAAACCTGAGGCCGACTACATAAAAGGCTTGCCCCCGGCCATCGCCATAGAGCAGAAAGTCAATACGCGCAACCCGCGCAGCACCGTCGGTACAGCCACTGAAATTTACGACTATCTCAGGCTTCTGTTCGCTCGCGCCGGCCACACAATATCGCCCGTAAGCGGACGCGAGGTGAAAAAACAGAGTGTCGACGACGTTGTCGACGACGCCGCCGAACTTCCCGAAGGCACACGCATAGCTGTGGCAGCCCCGATTATTCTGCCTGAAGGACGCAGCTTCTCAGCGCAACTCGACATTTACCGCAAAGAGGGATTCAGCCGACTTGTCGACACCTCGACCGGCGCTTTCAGCTCTATCGATGACATTCTCGCCGCTGATAATCCTGAGCTGAAACCTTCGCTCGCACTGCTTGTCGACCGCCTGACGGCGCCGCGCACTCCCGATGAGCGCAGCCGGATGGCCGATTCGGTAGAGACCGCTTATTTCGAAGGGCGCGATACGGTGATTGTTCTCGTATACCATAGCGGTGGTGTCGAACGCCATGATTATTCCAAACGATTCGAAGCTGACGGAATCTCGTTCATAGAACCTTCCGACAGTCTTTTCAACTTCAACAACCCTTACGGAGCCTGTCAGCGATGCGAGGGATTCGGCCGCATAATCGGTATCGACGAGCGCCTTGTGGTTCCAAACACGGCGCTGAGCGTCTACGACGACGCCGTTGTCGCCTGGCGCGGCGAGAAGATGAGCCAGTGGAAACAATGGATTATATCAGTCGCCTCACGCGCAAAATTCCCCATCCATAAACCCTATCAGGATCTTACGTCCGACCAGCTCGACTTTCTCTGGCACGGCGGTCACGGCACCGACTTCACGGGAATCGACGGTTTCTTCAAGATGGTTGAAGAAAACCAATATAAGATTCAATACCGCGTCATGATGTCGCGCTACCGCGGACGCACCGTCTGCCCCGAATGCCACGGACGCCGTTTGCGCCCCGAAGCTCTTTATGTGAGGGTCAACGGCAAGACTATTTCTGACCTGACAGAGATGTCTGTCAAGAATCTCTCGGAATGGTTCGACAACTGGCAGCCCGAGGGCGCCGAAAAGCAAATCACATCGCGCTTGCTGAAAGAAATACGTTCGAGGCTCCACGTCCTTGTCGACGTCGGGTTGGGCTATCTTACTCTCGACCGCCTGAGTTCTTCACTGTCGGGCGGCGAAAGCCAACGCATTAATCTCGCGACATCACTCGGCAGCAGCCTGATAGGGTCACTCTACATCCTCGACGAACCGAGCATCGGACTTCACTCGCGCGACACCGGGCGCCTTATCGATGTTCTCAAAAGGCTCCGCGACGCCGGCAACACGGTTGTTATCGTAGAGCATGACGAAGAGATCATGCGCGAGGCCGACAGACTGGTCGACGTCGGCCCGAAAGCCGGACAGCTCGGGGGTGAAATCGTTTGGAACGGCCCGACGGCCGATATTGACACTGCTGACGCCCCTCAAAGCTATACCGTCGGTTATCTTACCGGCAGGCTGTCGATTCCTGTTCCGGCGCGGCGCCGAAAATTCGCCGACTATATAGAAGTTGTCGGCGCACGCGAACACAACCTCAAGAACATCGACGTGAAATTTCCTCTGGGAGTCATGACAGCGGTCACCGGCGTCAGCGGCTCGGGAAAGTCGACGCTCGTGCGCGACATACTCTATCGTGCCCTTCGGCGCCATCTCGGCGAAGGGGGAGATCTTCCGGGGGCTTTCCGCGAACTTCGCGGCGACCTGAAGCGTATCGAAGCGGTGGAATTTGTCGACCAGAACCCTATAGGAAAAAGCTCGCGCTCCAATCCTGCAACCTATCTGAAAGCCTACGACGAAATTCGCAAACTGTTCGCCGACACCCAGCAATCAAAACAGATGGGATTCACCCCTGCCTATTTCTCATTCAACACCGAGGGAGGCAGATGCGAAGAGTGTAAGGGCGAAGGCACGGTGACGATCGAGATGCAGTTCATGGCCGACGTCACTATTCCGTGCGAAAGCTGCGGAGGGAAACGCTTCAAGCGCGAAGTCCTCGAGGTTGAATACCGGGGCAGAAACATCAGCGACATTCTCGACATGACCGTTGACGAGGCTATTGAATTCTTTGGCTCGGCACAGGGCGCTACAGAAAAAAGAATCGTAAAACGCCTGCAGCCGTTGGCCGACGTCGGTCTCGGCTACATTAAGCTCGGGCAGAGCTCGTCGACCCTGTCGGGCGGCGAGAACCAGCGCGTCAAACTCGCATATTTCCTCGGTGGTGAAAAACAGCGGCCGACAATGTTCATCTTCGACGAGCCGACAACCGGCCTTCATTTCCACGACATCAGCAAACTGATGGTCTCGCTTGACAGGCTCATTGAACAGGGTCACACAGTCGTTGTTATCGAGCACAATCTCGACGTAATAAAATGTGCCGATCACGTTATCGACATAGGCCCGGAGGGGGGTGACCTCGGCGGACAGCTCGTGGCCGCCGGCACTCCCGAAGAGATTGCCGCTACCCCCGGCTCATATACGGCGAAATATCTCAAAGAAAAACTAACAATCAAATAAACAATACGATGAACCCAAAAGTCAGCATTATCATGGGCAGCACCAGCGACCTGCCCATTCTCAACAAAACCGCTACATTTCTCAACGACATGAAGGTGCCTTTCGAGATGAACGCACTGAGTGCCCACCGCACGCCTGCCGAAGTGGAAAAATTCGCCCGCACGGCCAAAGAGCGCGGAATCGAAGTGATAATCGCAGCTGCCGGCATGGCTGCCGCCCTTCCGGGCGTTATCGCCGCCATGACAACCGTTCCTGTTATCGGAATCCCTATCAACTCGACCCTCGAGGGACGCGACGCGCTGCTCTCAATCGTCCAGATGCCCCCGGGCATTGCGGTCGCCACTGTCGGCATCAACGGCGGTCTGAATGCCGCCATACTGGCCGTGCAGATTCTGGCACTGGGCGACCATGAGCTTGCCGAACGCTTTAATGCCTATCGTGCAGGGCTGTCCGAAAAAATCGTCAAGGCCAACAGCCAGCTTGCCGAAGTAAAATACGAATACAAGACGAACTGATTCTCAACGATATGAAACGCTGCTACGACACTTTTCAACGGCCGACAAAGACGGTCGGCGTAGGCGGAGTGCTTATAGGCTCTAATGGAGTTATTCCATTGCAATCTATGACTAACACGTCGACAATGGACACTGAAGCGTCTGTCGACCAGATCTGCCGTATCGCTGAAGCCGGGGCCGATATCGTCAGACTGACAGCTCAAGGATCACGCGAAAGCAATAATCTCGGCATTATCCGCCAAAAAGTGCGTGAGCGAGGCGTGAATGTGCCCCTCGTTGCCGACATCCATTTTAACCCCGCAGCAGCGTTCGCAGCCATCGGTAACGTAGAGAAAATACGCATCAACCCCGGAAACTTCGTCGACCCCGGACGTGTGTTTAAGAAAATCGACTATACCGACAGCGAATATCAGTCTGAGCTGCAAAAGATTGAGACCAAATTCGGAGAATTTGTCGACCGATGTGCCGAAACTGACACAGCCATTCGTCTGGGAGTTAACCATGGTTCACTTTCCGACCGCATTATGAGCCGCTACGGCGATACGCCGGCCGGAATGGTCGAGAGCGTAATGGAGTTCCTGCGCGTGGCGGTTGCCCGCAATTTCTTCAATATCGTCATCTCAATAAAGGCAAGCAATGTCGTTGTTATGGTTGAGACCGTGCGTCTGCTTGTCAAGGTAATGGACAGCGAAAATATGCACTTCCCACTCCACTTAGGTGTCACGGAGGCCGGCGATGGAGAAGACGGGCGCGTGAAAAGCGCCGTCGGAATCGGCACTCTCCTTGCTGAAGGAATCGGCGATACAATCCGTGTTTCTCTCAGTGAGGCGCCCGAGGCTGAGATACCCGTTGCCCGGATTCTTCGCGATTACGTCGCAGGCTTCTATGATGCACCGAGATTAGGATGCGTCGAGGTTACGAGGGAACGCCGGAACAACGTGCCTGTTGTCTTAGGTCTTGATGCGGAAGCCGACTACAGCGACGACCGACGACCCGATATTTTCGACGAGATGCCTGAATTTGATGCGGAATCAATGCCTGAAACCATTCCGGAAGGAATGATCGTAGTCACTTCAAGCCACCGAAACTTCGCAGCCTCTGTGGCGACAGCAATAGCCGGCATTGACAACCCCGTCATTGCAAAGGCCCGCTACTCGGGTTTATCGGCTGAGGAAATCACAATCAGGGCATCGGTTGATCTCGGACGCCTGCTGTTAAACCGCGACATTGACGGTATCGCCATCGAAACCAACGGCACGATGAGCCGCGAAGCAGAGGCCAATCTCGCGTTCGCAATACTTCAGGCCACGCGCCGGCGCATAACCCGCACAGAGTATATCTCATGCCCGAGTTGCGGCCGAACGCTTTTTGATCTCCAGTCAACTCTCGCAGCCGTCAAAAAAGCTACTGCCGGACTGAAAGGTCTTAAAATCGGTGTTATGGGGTGTGTTGTCAACGGCCCCGGAGAAATGGCCGACGCCGATTATGGCTATGTCGGCGCAGGCGTTGGACGAGTAAGCCTCTATCGCGGAAAGGAATGCGTCCTGAAGAACATCCCTTCTGAAGAAGCGATTCCGGCATTGCTTGAGCTGCTGCATGCCGACGGGCGCCTGTAAGCCTCAACGGGCTATAGGCCGGTGGGCGCGACGCGCCGAGATGGCTCTGCATTCCGGGATTCTGGCCCGCGTGTCTGCCGACGCATAAGTGCCGAGCAGTTTCTCGTAGATATAGTCAGCGGCAACCTCCGACGGATGCTTCATATCAGCCGCATAGAAACGATAGTCGCGCAGATCATCGATAAGCATCTCATAGGCCGGGAAATACTCAACCCCGGCCTTTTCTATTGCAAGATGTAGAACCGATTTCGAGAGAGTGTTTCCGTGAAGGCCGTCGGCGAGATGACGTATCGGGCTGACCGTGAACACACACGGACACCCCGCAAGCCTGTTTATCTGGTCAAGATAATCGGCAACCTGCTCAACCGACAACAATCGTCTGACAAACTCGCGTTGCGGAAGCTTGTGACAATTGGCGACTATATTGTCGTCGCCATGATAGAAGACCCACGCTGTGCCGAGTGTCACGAATAAAACCTTCGACTTCGATAAACTTTCATGAGCTTCCGCCAAAGCGATATTTATGCGTTCGAGCGAGTCTTCGGGCGTCGACGCCGAAAAAGAGGTATTATGGTCAAAGGAATGCCATAAGCCGTCAGGCCCCTGAAAGAGTTCTTCTATAGTATAAGGTTTAGCCTCGACAATCCGCCTGAGCACCGAACACAGAGAGGCCGGATTATAAAGCGGCCCGAACGGATTGACCGTTACCTCGAAAAGATCGCGGCGCAGACGCTCGGCCATATTGTCGGAAAAACAAGAGCCGAGCAAAGCTACAGGTTTGTCATATCCCAGCAACGGGGATATAAATCTCGTGGTCTCTTCAGTGCGGAACCTCATCAGAACATCTGGTAATCGACAGAAAGCACTTGAAATTCTGTGCGGCGGTTAACCTGATCGGCCGCCTCCTGATCTTCGGGCGGAAGATTGGATATATATTCCTCGGTCAGCACGTCCCCCTCCTTGAACTGAGGATAGAGCTTGTTGACACGCTTGGTGACAACCTTGGGGCGCGACTTTCCATAACCCTGATGTTGAAGGCGCTCGGGAGCTATTCCCTTTGAAATCAGATAATCTATGACAGCTTTCGCGCGCCGTTCAGACAGATCGAGGTTATATTCCTCGGTGCCGACACGGTCGGTGTGCGAAGCCATCTCGATAGTGATGTTCGGATTGTCGGCAAGAAGTTTCACAAGCTCGTCGAGAGCCTCTTCCGACTCCGGCCTGAGTGTAGCCTTATCGAAATCATAAAAGATATTCTCGATAATATTGGGCTTGTTGATACTTGCGAGGACAAAATCGATCTCATATTCGGCATCTTCCTCGGCATTGTCGGCTGTGAACTCCTGCTTTGCATTGAGATAACCGCGGCCACCGGCCATCATGACGTAACTTACGCCGCGCTGAAGCGGGAATGAGAAAGAACCGTCGTCGCGGGCGACAGCTTTCTGGATAGATCCGTCGTTTCCAACGATTCGAATGACCGAATTAGGCACAGGTTCATCGTCGCGGTCGACAACCCAGCCGCTTATGTTGATCTTCAGATCAGGAAGCTCAAACGTATAGATATGGTCATAACCGCGGCCGTCGCCACGGTTTGAGCTCATATAACCCTGAGGATGATCGGCTCCGGGAAGGAAAGTCATTCCGAAATCATCAGCCTCGGAATTGATCGGAGAGCCCATGTTGGTGACAGTCCATCGGCCCGACGGCTGAAGCGTGGCGCAGAAAATGTCGAGCCCTCCCAGTCCCGGATGGCCGTCAGATGAAAAATACATTATGCTGTCGGTCAGCATATATGGAAACATCTCGTCGCCGGGCGTATTGATATCCGTGCCGAGATTTTCAAGAGAACCCGACCGCTCTTTCAGATTAATGCGCCAGATATCTTTGCCTCCCGTTCCGGGCATATCCGACGCAAAATAAAGATAGTTGCCGTCAGGGCTTACGGCCGGATGGGCGTAGCTCGACACAGTATCGGCGGTAATCTCGAATTTAACCGGCGCGCTCCATTTGGCATCGCTTCGCTGAGAAGTATAAATCTCTACACCGGTATTGGCGTTCGGCTCGCGGCGTGCTTTGGTGAGATACATTGTCGAACCGTCGGGAGAGAACGACATGATGCCCTCGTCAAGCTCCGAGTTAAGTTCCCCCTCGACAGGTTCGGGTCGGAGACGGTTCCCCTGCTCGTCTTTCTTCGACATCCATATATCGGACTTCTTCATTCCGGTTATCTCGCTTCGCTTGTCGCCGGTAACTTTTTCGTTGGTAGTCGTAAAATAGAGTATATCGCCGTTGAACATCGGTGAGAAATCCGCACGACGCGAATTCAAAAGCTTGTCCTGTCTGACAACCCAGCGCGTTTTGTTCTTTTTAAGCGCTGCCGATGCTTTGGCTCCCTCAAGTCCCGATAGAGCGACCGAATTGGATGGCGACAGCTCAAGAAATTCTTCATAGGCTTTTATTGCCGGAACATATTTGCCTTCGGCATGAAGACTCTGGGCGAGATATAATCTGGCCATCGAATCTGTAACCCCATATCGGATTGCATTCTGATAAGAGGCAGAAGCTCTGGCAGCCATGTTGAGCTTCTGATAACATTTGCCCATTTTATATGCCACTTCACCACGCTGAGGGCGCTGTTCGCGCTTAGTCAGCTTATTATATATCTTGCGATAGGTTTTAGAAGCATCGTAATATTCACCGCGGGCCATCTGCTCATCGGCCACGGAAAGCTTGGCTCCTCCGCAACCTGTTATGGCGCTTCCCGCGACAGCTATCACTGCCGCCCATATTATTAGTTTTTTCATACCGATTTATTAACGCGCGCGAGGTGCATTTTATTGTTGAACCGCTTGAAAAGGCCACAATTGGTTAATTATTGTTAATTATTCGCAAAACATATCCGAATAATTATGTTATATAACATAAAAGCTATACCTTTGCACTGTGTTTTTCATGGTATTAGATTTAAGGTTAAAAGGATTATTCGTCGTGACGACGAATAATTTTTTTTGCCAGTCCGACTCTGATGCCGCTGAACCGGCAGCCAATAATGAGCAGACAGGGACAATCGGACAATTTGCCCCGTGAGCGATTTACGTTTGCAAATTTGTTTGCATTTGTGAAGGTTTATTACTACTTTTGCACTTGATTACGTCTCTTTAATAAGGCGCACGCCTTTCCCGAATTATGGAACCCTTTCACATTGCTCCTGAATCTTTCAACCCCGATACTATAGACTTCGGCAACACAACAATGCTCGAAGATCCCGACTACGAGCGCCGGCAGCACGACCTACAGCCTGAAGTCCCCAAAGAAACCCGACAGACAGTCAGACGACAGGCTAAACCACGTGTTAAAGCCGACACAAATAAATCAAGCAGCCGGAAAACCGAGACTACAGCTTCTTCTGCTCAATCGCAATCGAGAACCCTATCGGTCAAGCCTGCCGCATTCTCATGCTTTTTCAGCGACGGACGGTTCAGAATCTTCGCAGGAATAGTTCTTGCTCTTGTCACTGTATATCTTCTCGCTGTGACGATAAGCTATTTCAACACCGTTGCGCACGACCAGAGCCTGACCGGAAATAACACATGGGAATCGCTTGTCGCCAAAACCGGATCAGTCAAGAATCTCGGAGGGCCGCTGGGCGCATGGGTAAGCGATATGCTGATAACGCGCTGGCTCGGGGTCGGAGTTTTCGTTCTGATTCTGTATATGACTTTAGTATCACTGTCATTGCTTAAAGTCAGAAGCATTAACTTCTGGAGTCTTACATTCCGTTCGCTGTTGACAATAATAGCCCTCTCGACAGTGGTCGGCCTCGCCACCTGGGAGTTTGAATCACCTATAATGTGGGGAGGCGCCCACGGGCATTTCCTTAATGAAAAAATGATTGAAATCGGAAGACTGCCGGCGGCTATCGGCCTGTCGCTCATCATGATTGCCGCTGTCACAGTGGTCTTCCTCAACGACCTGAAACATGTCTACGGCATCATAAGCGAGAAGATGGCTGAACGGGCTGCCCGAAATGCCGAACGGCGCGAATTGCGCCGTCAGGAAGAGGCCCG
>DBGBEM010000243.1:0-4578 GCA_048477235.1 Muribaculaceae bacterium
AACGTCCGTGCCGACGGCTCATCGAAGCTCCATCCCGACCACCGCTGGGGTGTCTTCCCCTCGTTCTCGGCAGCCTGGCGCATCTCGCAGGAAAGCTTCCTGCGCGACGTCCAGTGGATCGACGACCTCAAGCTGCGCGCCGGCTGGGGACAGACCGGTAACCAGTCGGGCATCGGCGACTACGCCTATCTCCAGCGCTACAATATCAACCGCATCGAATGGTTCAAGGAAGGCCAGTCGAACGCCGTCCCGACCATAACACAGGCCAACCTGCGCACAACCGACCTCACCTGGGAGACAACGACCCAGACCAACGTCGGCATAGACTTCACCGTGCTGCGCAGCCGACTGACCCTCTCGGCCGACTGGTACTACAAGAAGACCACCGACATGCTCATGAACGTAGCCCTTCCGGCCGGCGCCGCCGCTGCCAGCACAATCGCCCGCAACGAAGGCGAGATGACCAACCAGGGCTTCGAATTCGCCATAACCTCCCATAACTTCACCGGCCGCGACTTTACCTGGGACACCCAGCTCAACATGTCGTTCAACCGCAACAAGCTTACCAAGCTCGAACTCCAGAAAGTCTACTACGACGGCCGCACGAGCGATTATGTCAACGAGCAGGTCGTCCGCAACGAGCCTGGCCGTCCGCTGGGCGGATTCTACGGCTACATCTCTGACGGCGTCGACCCCGAGACCGGCGAGCTTATGTATCGCGACCTCAACAACGACGGCAAGATAACCTCATCTGACCGCACTTATATCGGCGACCCGAACCCCGACTTTACCTTCGGCCTGACCAACACATTCTTCTTCAAGGGATTCAGCCTCAACATCTTCCTTCAGGGCTCCTACGGGAACGACATCTTCAACGCCTCGAAGATGGAAATGATGGGCATGTATGACGGCAAGAACCAGATAACCGACGTTCTGCGCCGCTGGGTGATTCCCGGACAGATCACCGACGTCCCCAAGGCCGGTTTCGACATGAAAAACTCGTCGTATTTCATTGAAGACGGCTCTTATCTCCGCGTCAAGGACATCACCCTCTCCTACGACTTCTCGGGCGCATGGATGAAAAAAGTCGGTCTGACCAAACTCCAGCCCTACTTCACCGCAACAAATCTCCTGACCTGGACAAAATATTCAGGCATGGATCCCGAAGTCAACCAATGGGGGAACAGCGGTGCCGTCCAGGGCATCGACTGGGGCACATATCCCCAGACACGCAGTTTCACCCTCGGTGTTAACGTCGTATTCTAAACCAATTCAGCCAACAACAACATGAAATACAACAGAATTATCGGATACGCAGCCGCTCTGGGATGCCTCGCAATGGCCCCGTCGTGCTCGCTCAACCAGGATCCGCTCGACACCTATTCCGATGTCACCGAAGGCATCACCGAAGAGCAGGAAGAGATCGTCTTCTCGACAAAATCTGACGTCGACAGCTATCTGACGGCAATGTATAAACTCTTCGAAGACCGTCAGGAGCACTGGTATCTCGATGTGCTTCTCATCGCCGAAGCCCACTCCGACAACGCATACGCCGGAACGACCGGTGCCGAAGTCGTCCCCTACGAAGACAACTCCATCGAAGGCTCTAACAGCGTTCTTCTGCGCGACTGGACGCGCTATCTCGAGGATGCGGCCGTAGCCACTAAGCTCATCACCAACATCGACAAGGTCGCCGACGGCAGTGTCAGCGAGGCCGAGCAGCACGTCTACGAAGCCCAGGCGCGCCTTTTCCGCGCCCTCGTATGGTTCGACATGGTGCGCCTCTGGGGCAACATCCCTATCATCACCACAACGGCCGGCAACATCACCGCCGAAAATGTCGGTGAAATGTATAACGCCTACTTCCCCGCCCAGAACACTGAGGAAGAAGCCTACAAGGCCATCGAGGCCGATCTTCTCTACGCCGAGCAGTATGCTCCGGCCAACAGCGGCGACAAAACACGCCTGAGCCGCGGTGTGGCCCACGCCATGCTCGCCAAGATCTATGCCGAGAAACCTTTGCGCGACTACGCCAAAGTTATAGAATATGCCGACAAATGCGTGGCCGACGGCTATGCTCTCGTCGACGACTATTCGACCCTCTGGGCCGTCGGCGACTCTTTCGAACCTGTGCGCAACACCTCCGAGAGCATCCTCGAAGCCCATTTCTTCACCGGCGCCGGAAACTGGTGTTCATGGATGTTCTGCAACCCCGTCGACAATCCCGGATCGAACTTCACCTGGGCCAAATGGGTGACCCCCTCTCGCGACCTCTCGGCCTGCTTCAACGCCAACGGCGACACAAAGCGCTACGCCGAAGCCGTGGCCTTCTACAGCTGCACATGGAGCAACTACTATCCCGCCGACAACTATGCCTTCATGAACAAATGCCGCTCTGAATTCTCGAGCCTGATAAAACTGCGTCTGGCCGACATTCTGCTGCTCAAGGCCGAGGCTCTCATCCAGAACGGCCAGCTCGCCGACGGCGCCGCGATAATCGACCGCATCCGCAGCCGCGCCGGTATCGCTCCGCTCGACGCCGCCAAGAAAGGCAGCAAAGAAGCTCTGATCAACGCCCTGCTCGACGAACGCCGTATGGAGCTCGCCATGGAAGGACAGCGCTGGTTCGACCTCTGCCGCCTCGACAAGGTCGAAGAGGTAATGAACGCCGTCTATTCGAAAGACAGCGGCCGCCACGCTCAGCGCAGCCCCTTCACCGAGTTCTCCTACAAGATGCCTATCCCGCAGTCTGCCATCGACCAGAACGACAACCTCGTTCAGAACCCCGGCTATTAATCTTTTTATTCCGAAACAATCATGAAATACAACAATAAAATGATTCTCAGCGCTCTTTTCTGCTCGCTCATGCTCTCCACTACGGCCTGCAGCGACGACAACACTCCGCAGCCCGACGAGCAGGCTCCGGTAATCAGCGTCGAAGGCGACGTCCATGCCCTGACAACAACAGCCTCGCGCACTTTCGACCTGACCCCCTCGGGAATCAGCTTCTCGACAAAAGACAATATGTCGCCGCGCACCGTCAGAATCGACCGCTCGACAAAATATCAGGAAATCGACGGCTTCGGCGCAGCGATAACCGGCTCGACAGCCTACAACCTGCTGAAAATGGAACCAGAAGCCCGCACTGCCTTCCTCAAGAAAACCTTCTCGACGACCGAAGGCTACGGAATGAGCTACATCAGAATCTGCATAGGCTGCTCCGACTTCTCGCTCAGCGAATATACATGCTGCGACACCGAAGGAATCGAAAACTTCGCCCTGACAGCCGAAGAAACCCAATATGTCATTCCCGTCCTCAAAGAGATTCTCGCCATAAATCCCGACATAAAGATCATGGGCTCCCCCTGGACAGCTCCGCTCTGGATGAAGGTCAGCGACCTCTCGACCCTTTCCCCCTGCAACTCATGGACAGGCGGTTATCTCAACCCTGCCCATTACGGCGACTACGCCCAGTATTTCGTAAAATGGATCAAAGCCTTCGCCGACAACGGAATCAGAATCCACGCCGTAACCCTCCAGAACGAGCCTCTGAACCGCGGCAACTCAGCCTCGATGTTCATGGGATGGCAGCAGCAGCGCGACTTCGTCAAAGTCGTAGGCCCCGCCTTCGAACAGGCAGGCATCAAAGCCAAGATCTATGCCTTCGACCATAACTACAACTACGACAACATGGCCGATCAGGACAAATATCCCTGCAAGATCTACGCCGACGCCGAAGCCTCGAAATATCTCGCCGGAGCTGCATACCACAACTACGGCGGATCGCCCGACGAGCTCAACGCCGTCCACTCTGCCTTCCCCGACAAGGAGCTTATCTTCACCGAGTCGACAGCCGGAGACTGGAACGACGGCTCGAACTTCGCCGGCCGCTTCATCGCCGACGCACAGGACATCACCCTCGGAACCGTCAGCCGCTGGAGCCGCGGTGCCATTATCTGGAACCTCATGCTCGACGCCCAGCGCGGGCCCAACCGTCCCGGCGGATGCACCAACGGCTTCGGCGCCGTCGACATCGACAAGAACTACAGCCATATCCGCTACAACTCGTTCTACCACAACATGGCCCACATGTCGGCCGTCATAGCTCCGGGAGCCCACCGCGTGGCCTCGTCGGGATATACGGCAAACGGCCTCATGTATGAAGCCTTCGAGAACCCCGACGGAACGCTTGCCGCCGTCATCTGCAACGCCGATGCCGAAGCCGTGAACCTCACCCTCGACGACGGAACCCACCACTTCCTCGTGCCCGTGCCCGGACGCAGCGTCGTTTCACTGAAATGGTAATCACCCCCCATCCTTAAAACAGCAATCATGAAATTCAGATATATCCTCCCGATAGCCGCTCTGGCCCTGATGGCAACGGCCTGCAGCGACGACGAGCCGGCCGGCAACCCCGTGATAGGCTATGAAAGCCCCGCAACGAAAGCCTGCTTCGGCGACAATATTCCCTTCACCGTCCACGTCTCCGACGCCGACGTGGCCCTGTCGACCCTCAAGGCCCAGCTCTTCTTCGGCGAAGAGATGGTTCAGGAACAGGTTATCCGCACCAAAGAGAAC
>DBGBEM010000244.1:0-6474 GCA_048477235.1 Muribaculaceae bacterium
GCACAACCATGGGCGAATTCAACGGTTCGATGCTCAATCAGCAGATGGCATCGGTTCCCGAGGAAATGCGCGCCAAATACAACAAAGACGAAATTCTCAAGGGTATCGAATACATGATCAACATGGATACCACCAAAACCAGCTACTTCACCGGCCTGAGCATCGGCCAGAACCTTGCCGGAATGCTCATGCAGATGGAAGAATCGGGAATTTCGGTTGACCGCAAGGCTTTCATGAACGCCTTCAAGCAGGCTTTCCTCGCCGACAGCGTCGGCGATATGGTCTCGATCCAGGCCCGCTATCAGAAGGTTATGAACGCCGTCCAGCAGCAGATGATGGCCGAGCAGCAGAAGAAAGCCGAGGCTGAGGCCAAAGCTAAGGAAAACAGCCCCGAGGCCAAGAAGAACAAAGCCGACGGCGCCGCCTTCGTAGCCAAGAAAATGAAAGAGGACCCCTCGATCAAGAAGACCGCCAGCGGTCTGGCCTATAAGGTTCTCGAGCAGGGCACGGGCGAAATGCCTACCGATGCCGACCAGGTTGTGGTAGCCTACAAAGGCACCCTCATCAACGGCAAGGAATTCGATTCGAACGACAACGCTACCTTCCCGGTGCGCGGCGTTGTTCCCGGATTCGCCGAGGCTCTGAAAATGATGAATCCCGGCAGCCACTATGTTATCTATATTCCCGCCGAGCTTGCCTATGGCGTTGACGGCACTCCCGACGGTTCGATTCCCCCGATGTCGACCCTCGTGTTTGACGTGACCGTGAAATCGATCGCTAAGAAATAAGCTGATAAACAAACCTTAACGAGCGAGAGGCGCCGCCGCACTGAGCGCGGTTCCTCTCGCTTGTCATATCCACGGAAAAACATTATGCAAGCTTCGGCATGGCTGACAGTGGCGCTGCTCGTCGTCAGCAACATTTTCATGACATTCGCCTGGTATGGCCATCTTAAACTTCAGCAGCTTAAAGTCATAACGTCGCAGACGTCGCTGATATGGGTTATTCTGATCTCATGGGGCATAGCTTTGCTCGAATACTGCTTCATGGTGCCCGCCAACAGAATAGGGTTTGAGGGGAACGGCGGTCAGTTCTCGCTCATGCAGCTGAAGGTTATGCAGGAATGTATAACCCTGATTGTCTTCACAGTTTTCACCGTCGTGCTTTTCCGGGGAGAACAGCTCCACTGGAACCATCTGGCGGCATTCGTCTGTCTGGTGGCCGCGGTTTATTTTGTGTTCATGAAATAGAGCCCGGAACGCGGTTTTTTATGGGAACGGCCGAGGTTTTTGTGATTTCGGCGAAAAATCACTATCTTTGTGCGCTTTATTGGCTGCCGCGACTGTCGGGCGGCCTTAAGCCATACTAAAACAAGATAAATCAAATCATTAAATAATCAATGGCAACCCTTGAAAAAATCCGCAGCAAATCAGTGCTGCTATTAGTCATCATCGCCGTGGCCCTTCTCGCCTTTATCTTAGGCGACTTCCTGACCTCGGGCCGCTCGTTCTTCAGCAACAGCACCACTGTAGCCGAGGTCGGCAACTCAAAGCTTTTCGGCAATACGAAAATCAATATCAACGAGTTCCAGAGGCGTCTCGAAGAGGCCAGCCAGCAGGCTCAGGCTCAGGGCCGCAAATACGACAGCGCCGTGCTTCAGCAGCAGGTTCTGACGCAGATGATTTCAGAGGCTCTGTTCAACGAAGAGATGGACCGTCTGGGCATCAAGGTTACCGACGCCGAACTCTCCGACGCCATGCTCGGCCAGAACGCCGGCTATCTCAACAGCATGGTTCAGCAGCAGTATGGCGTTGAAAGCGCAGCCCAGCTCCACGACATGGCCTTCAACCCTTCGAAATATCAGCTCGACGCCGATCAGGCAGCCCGCCTGCGCGCGATCTGGATTGATCTCGAGAAAAATATCGAGGAACAGCTCCGCGGCCAGAAACTCCAGACTCTGTTCATGGGAACTCTCGTGGCCAACGACCTCGATGCCAAGGCTCTCTACGACGAGAACGCTTCGACAGCCCACATCCTCTACACCAAGAAAGATTATTCGAGCCTCGCCGACGACAAATATCCCGTCACAGACGCTGAAATCAATGCTGAATATGCCGAGCGCAAAAGCCGCTACGAGCTCGCCGAGCCGATCCGTCAGGTCGAATATATCGCCGTAGACATCACTCCGAGTCCCGCCGACATCCAGGCCGGACAGAAGCGCGTAGAGAATGCTTTGGCAGGTCTTAATACCAAGGAAGGTGCTACCGGCGTCGAGGATATGGAAGGTTTCCTCGCCGAGCGCAAATCGCTTACCCGCGGCGCCATCACCGACCAGGCAATGAAGAGCTTCGTCGACAGCGCTACCGTAGGCAAAGCCGCTCTGGTAAGCCATCGCGGCAACGACTACACACTGGCCAAGCTGATGGGCTCGACTTCGCAGGTCGACTCTGTGCTGATCGATTTCCTGATGGTTCAGGGCACCCGCGCACAGGTCGCTAAGATGGTGGCCGACCTCAACGGCGGCAAATCGTTTGCCGACGCTGCCAAAGACAGCCTTGTGGCAGGTTCGCAGGACAGCACCTGGATTCAGATGACAGCCGCCGACATGGCCTCGCTCCGTCCGGCTATCGACGGCGCAACCCTGGGCCAGTGGTTCACCCCCGACACTCTCGCCGAGAACGGCCGCATTTTCCGTGTGCGCCAGCGTAAGGCTCCGGTGACCGTCTACGACATTGTCGAAGTCAACTATGTGCTCGAGCCGAGCAACGCCACCTTCAACAAGCTCTTTGCCGACCTCGACAAATATGCCAAGACAAACAACAACGCCAAATCCTTCAAGGAGAACGCCGCCAAGGCCGGCTATAATGTTCAGGAAACCCTCGTCGGCAACTCGTCGCCGATGATCGGTAACCTCAACGAAACCCACAATGCTGTAGCATGGGCTCTCGATGCCAAGAAGGGTCAGGTTTCGCCTGTGTTCGGCGAACAGACCGACGACCGCCTCATTGCCGTGGCTGTGGCCGATACCTATGAGGACTATATGCCCGCCAGCTACAGTGATGTGCGCTCAGAGCTCGAGACGCGCGTGCGTAACGCCAAGAAGGGCGACGCCCTGCTGAAACAGTATCAGGGCAAAGCCAAAGACGTTGCCGGTTACGCCAAGGCTATGGGCGCTTCTGTCGACACCACCACCGTCACCTTCGGCCAGATCTTCATTCCGGGTCTCGGCCCCAACGAAAGCGCTCTGACAGCTGCTGCTGCCGCTGCCAAGAAAGGCCAGATGGTCGGCCCGATGAAAGCCAACAACGCTCTGGTTGTGTTCACCGTTACCGACATCGAGACCGAGGGCCGTCCGTTCAACGCCGACGAAAGCGCAGCCCAGTTCGTTCAGACCCGCGGTGCAGGCGCGCTGAGTCGCAACATCGTCAACATCATCAAGGGACGCCGCAAGGTTCAGAACAATATCCCTCATTTCTTCAAGTAAGAACAGCTCCTGAAAAGAGATTTCCGCGGGGTCCGGCAGTCAGCCGGGCCCCGCGCTGTTGTTTAGGCTTTATCCCGAAGTGTCCCGATTAATCCTGATTAATCCCGATGAACCCCGAAATTTCCATTTTTTTGGCTATTTTTGCGGAAAATAGTCTTACCATGAAAAAATTTGCCACTGCCTTATTGTCGGCGGCAGCTATGACTGCCGTTGCCGGAAATGTCGATGTTGAATGGGAGGTTGTCGGCCACGCTCCGACACAGGAATGGCGCACCGCCTACACCCAGCGTTTCACGCTCAGGGGCGATCTCGCGCGCCTTAAGCGCCTCGGCTTCTCGCAGGTCGGGATGGAGATGAAAACGCTTAATCCGGCCGACACCGTGGCCGAACTCATACCCGGCTCCTATTACATAGCTTCGCCGCGGTTCGCTGCGGGCACCGACAGTGTTGTCGTCGACGTAGTCTGCCACGGAACCTGTCCGCAGGCCAGTTTCCGTACTGACGCCGTGTTCGGCGTCGATGCCGCCGGAAAACCCTTCGATGTAGGGTTCCGCCAGAAATTCAATGTCGGCGATCCGCGGCAGTGGTCGATGGAGGGGCGCGACGATATGGTCTACGGCCCTGACATCTATGCGCTCAACGAGGCCCTTCAGCTCGAAGCCGCCGCCCCCGGACCGTTCGATATGGCGCCGTCGCTGAAAAGCGTAAGAATCACGTCGCAGAAGAAATGCCGCGACGGCAGAATACTGTCGGAGAAGACCGTCAGGGCCGACAACCCCGAGTTCTACCGGCTGACGATAACACCCGCCGGCGTAGAGATCGAAGGCGCCTCGCGCGCCGCGCTGGCAATGGCGCGCCGCACTGCGAAACGTCTGTTCGAGACGAATCCTTTGGGAGTGCCCGAGGCCGTCGTCGAAGACTGGCCCGACTATCCCGTGCGCGGCATGATGATAGATGTCGTGCGCAATTTCCACTCGCTCGCCCAGATGAAGAAGATTGTCGACGGCATGGCCGACCTGCGCCTTAACCGCCTGCAGTTCCATCTGGCCGACGACGAAGGCTGGCGTCTCGAGATAGCTGCCCTTCCCGAACTGATAACCTACGGCTCGCGCCGCGGCTACACTACCGACGAGCGGCTCTTCCCGGCCCAGATATATTCGGGCGCCGGAAATCCCGACGGCGAGCTGAACCACGGCTATTACACCCGCGCGGAGTTTGTCGACTTCCTGCGCTACTGCGACGAGCGCGGCATAACGGTCGTGCCGGAATTCGAGTCGCCGGGCCACGCCCGTGTGGCAATCAAGGCCATGGACTTCCGCGAGCGCACTACGGGCGACAGCAGCTTCCGCCTTCATGAGCCGGCTGACACAAGCCGCTACCGCTCGGCCCAGCAATACCGCGACTGCGTGCTCAATCCCGCGCTCCCCGGCCCTTACCGCTTTTTCGACGTTGTCAGCGACGAGGTCATAGCGATGTATCGCGAGGCCGGTGTAGAGCTTCCTGCATTCCATATCGGCGGCGACGAAGTGCCCGGTGGCGCCTGGAGCGGTTCGCCGGCAGCCACAGCCTTCAAGGCCGAGCATGGAATCGAGGACGACAGCGGTCTCCACGCCTATTGGGTTGAGCGCATGGCCGATATGATGGCCCGTAAGGGGGTGAAGATCGCCGGATGGCAGGATATTGCCACAGATTATAACGACACTTATTCGGCCCGCGTAGCGCCTCAGGTCGATTACGTGAACCTCTGGGTCGACCGCAACTTCCGCAAGGGGGTCAAACATGGTTCGATGGCACTGCGCAGCGGGTTTACGCCTCTGATATGCGACTTCGGCCATTTCTATCTTGATTTCGCCCATTCCACCCATCCCGAAGAAGAGGGCCTGAATTGGGGCGGTGTCATCGACGAGTTCAAGACTCTCGACGGCTATGCAGGGAATGTGGCTCCGCGCTCCGATGCCGACAAGACGCGCATCCTCGGCGTTCAGGGCCAGCTCTGGGCCGAGACACTGCGCTCTGACGCGCAGATGGAACGCTATCTCTTTCCGCGCCTGTTCGCTCTGGCTGAGCGCGGATGGAACGCCGACACCACCTTTACCCACGGTCGCTTCAACGCCCTGATGGGCTATCGCGAGCTTCCGCGCCTTGCGCGCCGCGGCTACAGCTTCCATCTGCGTCAGCCCGGCATGAAGCTCGACGGCAACCGCATCTTCATGAACAGCCCCTATGCTGACGCCGAGATCCGTTATACCACCGACGGCACGACGCCGACCCTCTCGTCGCCGCTCTACACCGGCCCCGTCGAGGCTGCCGACCCGCAGGCCGTGCGCGCCCGTCTCTTCTACCACGGCGCCGAGTCGGTGACGACCCTCCTTCCGCGCCGGTGACCTGCCGAAAAATCCATGCGTCGGTCAAAATTCGTCCTTTCGGTCGATGTGTATGTCATTTGACGAATCGTTACACCAATTCGCTACATTATTGTCAATATAATCCATGATGTTCACGTAGGCACGCTCGCTACGGATTATATGTTCGTGAAACCTTTGCTGCCAGATTTTGGGATTGCCTGATTGGCTTGGGATTTGTCGCGCACGTGCCTGACGTGTCACGCCGGCCTTAAATGCTCCCACCACAGATGCCAGACGGCTGTTGTGAGGGAAATCCTGTGACTCAGGCGCTTCGTGACGGCTTTGTCTAAGACATCCGAGCTTTTGCGGGGGGTCGGGATTCGCTTCGGACGTTTCGGACGTTTCGGACGTTTCGGACGCGATGAATCGCGTCCCTACTGGGGTCGTGCCAATCGATATCACTATATGGATATGGTTTGGCATGACGATGTGGTTCAGGACGTTAACGTCGTCATAATATGACGGGATCTGCTCGATGTTTTCTTTGACGAGGCTACCTAACGTGGATGCTATGAATTGCGCACCGACGATTTTGCCGAATAAATGGCGTTTGTCGGCACAGCAGATGGTAACGAAGTAGAGCCC
>DBGBEM010000245.1:0-13955 GCA_048477235.1 Muribaculaceae bacterium
GCCCGTATCGGTCAGCGAGTATTCGACTTTCGGCGGAACCTGGGCATATATTTTTCGGTCGATGAGTCCGTCGGCCTCGAGGGTCTTGAGTGTCGAGGATAGAACGCGCGTTGAGATGTCGGGAATCTGGCGCCCGAGTTCGTTGAATCTGACCGTGCCGTTGCTGTTTATGACGAGCATCACAAGCAGCGACCATTTGTCGCCGAAGCGGGCCACTACATTGCGGATCGGGCATATTTCTATGATGGAGTTCTGAGTCGCTTTCATTCTTACACTGCTTTACTTCGCAAAGTTACAGACAAATCCGCTTATATCCAACAAACCGCAAATTATGTCTGGAACTTAGGCGCTTAAGCGCAGCTATGAAGCCCTGAAATTTTTTTGAAAAAAATTTCAGCTGCAATTCGCTGATTTTCTGCAAAAGTTACTCGGCGGTTACTATGCGACGAAAAAGTAACTTCTTGACAACGCGTCGTTTGCGCAGTAACTTTGCATCGGAAATCTAACCAGTATCAAAGATTATGAAACAGATTCAGACAATCGAAAAAGGCGCTAATTTCAACGCCGCTGACTTCGGCCGACTCGCCGACATCAAAGACTATGTTCTCGAACTCGGCCCCGACGTTAAAATTCCCGGAAAGGTTTTCGGCGGACAGGCCGTCGGAGCTACCGGGGGAGAGTTCTCCTTTCAGGTGTTCGCCCCCGGTCAGGAAACCGGATTCCTCCACACCCACAAGAACCATGAAGAGCTCTACTTCTTTCTTTCGGGAAAAGGCGAATTTCAGGTCGACGGGCGCGTTTTCCCCGTCGTGGAAGGTAGCGTCGTCCGTGTCGCTCCCGAGGGCCGACGTTCCGTGCGAAACAACGGCAGCGAACCTCTGGTAATGCTCTGTGTCCAGTATCGTGGTAACACCTTCACAGCCGACGATGCCGCCGACGGGAACATATTCCCCGACCCGGTCAAGTGGTAATCGCCGTAGTGGAAATTTCAGTTGCGCGGTCATCGGCCTCAACGCCGATGACCGCGCCCGTTGTTTGCAGGCAGTGAACAAAAAAAGCGGTTTCCCGCTTTTTATTATAGCAAACTCATTCAAGATGGATATAAAAACAATCTACAGCCGGTTCTCCCGTTGGGTCGCGATTCAGCCCGACGCGCCGGCGGTGAGGGAAGACGGCCGTTCGGCGACGTATCGCGAGCTCGACGTCATGGCAAACGCCATTATGTCGAAATTCTATGAAAAACAATATCCTGTTGTCGGATTGGTGATGTCCCACGGTGTCGAGATGATAGCCGCGATGCTTGCCGTGCTGAAAAGCGGAGCTGCATACGTGTCGGCCGAACCCTCGTTGCCCGAAGAGCGCATCGGCTATATGATGCGGACTGCCGGAGCTGATTTTGTGATCATCGATGATTATTGTCGCGATCTACCGCGTGTCGAAATGTTGCCCGACAGATCGAAACCCGATGGCGCCGCCTATATACTATACACCTCCGGAACATCGGGACGACCTAAGGGAGTGGTGGTCGAGAACCACAGCGTGGTAAACTATGCCGAAGCCTTCGACACTGAATTCCACGTCGGGCCGGGCGATGTCATGTTGCAATATTCGGTCTGTTCTTTCGATATTTTTGTCGAAGAGGTCTTCACTACGCTTCTAAACGGCGCCGCCATCGCGGTTCCTCCGGCAGAGATACGCGACGGAAATATCTCGGCCCTGATGGATTTCTGCGGGCGCCATAATGTGACGGAAATAAGCGGTTTCCCCTATCTTCTTGCCGATATGAACCGGGCCCGGAGTTATCCGCCGAAACTGCGTCTGCTCGTCAGCGGCGGCGATGTTATCCGCGCGCCGTATATCTCATGGCTTAAAGACCGCGATTTTGTCATATACAACACCTACGGGCCGAGCGAGACCACTGTCTGCGCCTCATATTTCCGGGTTGACAATGCCGAACCTCTCGACGACGGCACTTACCCCATCGGCAGACCTGTCAAAGGAGTAGGAATAAAGATTCTCGACAATGATCTCGATGAAGTCGGGGTGGGGCAGACCGGCGAGATATGTATCTTCGGTGAAGGGGTGTCGCGCGGTTATCTCGGCAATCCTCCCGAGCAGCGTAATTTCGTGACTCTCGGCGACGGCGTCAGAATGTATCGCAGCGGCGATCTCGGCTATCGTCTGCCCGACGGAAACATAGCCTTCCTTCGCCGCAAAGACCGTCAGGTCATGATTCTCGGCAAGCGTGTCGAGCCCGAAGAGGTCGAGAATGTTCTCAATGAGTCGCCCTGCGTGGAGCGCGGCGTTGTCCGCGCCTTCAATGATGAGCTGGGCCTTGCCTATCTGACAGCCTATTTTGTGCCCTCCCGTAAGAACTGCCAGCTGAGCCGTATCAGGCAGTTTCTTCGTTCCCGGCTGGCTGATTTCATGGTGCCGGAGTTTTTTGTCAGGATGGATGAGATTCCGCTCACGGCGCGCGGCAAGGTCAACGAGCGCGCTTTGCCGGTAGTTATGAAAGAAGGGAGGTTGTGATGAATGTGACAATAAAAGAGATTACCGCGTTGCCGACTCTGATGAAGTGGCGCGAAGAGGTTATAGAGAGCGTTTTCGGCGAGAAGCCTTCGAAGAGACTGCTTGTCGCCAACCGTCAGTATTACCGTCGCCACATTGCCGACGGATCGCATATTGCAGTCGTAGCCGAAACAGATGATGGCAGTGGCGTCGGATGCGGAGCTATCTGCCTGACCGACGAGTTGCCTTCTCCCGACAACCCCTCGGGACGCTGTGCCTACCTGATGAACATATATGTCCGTCAGGAATACCGCCGCCGGGGAGTGGCCCGTTCTATCGTGGGGCACCTCGTCGCGAAAGCGCGTGAACTGGGCTGCGACAAGATATATCTTGAAACAACCGACGCCGGTCGTCCGTTATATAAAAGTATCGGGTTTCAAGAACTGCCCGGAATAATGAAATATGCCGACATTCACGATCGCGAATCTTAATATCAGAACCGTAGCCGGATCGACAGACAGGATATGCTATCTCCTTTATCCGTTCGACCGGCTCGAAGAATGGACAGAGCGCGCAGCGCCGGAGTTCGGCGTGTCGATAGCCGTTGTGACCGGCATGGACTGGGATAACGACCTCACTCCATGGCCTGCCAAAGGGCAGCCGCCCGGCTCGCCCAATTTCAAGGGAAATGCCGCGGAGTTCCTTTCGGTTCTCGTTTCCGAAGTGGTTCCCGAGGTCGAACGCCGGATGAATCTGAGCGCCGATGTCGAGCGGACTCTGGCGGGAGTATCGCTGTCGGGGCTGTTCACGCTCTGGCAATGGATGTCTAACAGTCTGTTCAGCAATATAATAAGTCTCTCCGGCTCGTTCTGGTACGACGGCTTTGTCACATGGATAAAAAGCCGCCCTGTTCCGAAGAAAACGGGTCGGGCATATTTCCTGCTCGGAAATCTCGAGGCTAAGACGAAAGTGAAAGCCTTTCAGCCGGTTCAGACCGACACCGTCGAGATTGTCGACTATCTCCACGACAATGGGATCAGCGACACTTTCGAGCTCGTGCCTGGCAATCACTACCAGTTTCCCGAGCAGCGTCTCGACCGCGCTTTCGCCCGGATGTTTCGGAAATGATGCAGCTTTTGGCTATCTTTGCGGCGTTAAACTCTGTCTGAATATGAAAGATTTCGCGGCTATAGATTTCGAGACCGCCAACGGGCGGCGCTCGAGCGTGTGCAGTGTCGGCATTGTCGTTGTGCGCGGCGGAGAGATTGTCGACAGGTTCTATAGCCTCATCCGGCCTGTGCCGAACTATTATTCATACTGGACAACGCAAATCCACGGTCTTACGCGCCGCGATACCGATGCGTGGCCGGCGTTCCCCGAGGTATGGGCGAGGATTGCCCCGCGCATTGCCGGACTGCCTCTTGTCGCCCACAACCGTCCTTTCGACGAGGGCTGTCTGAAAGCTGTCTTTGCCGAATATGGCATGGAATATCCCGGCTATGAGTTCTATTGCACCCTTGCCGCGTCGCGGCGGTGTCTGAAGATTCCGAGTCATCAGCTCCATCTCTCGGCTGCGGCATGCGGTTTCGAGATGGAAAACCATCACAACGCCCTCTGCGATGCCGAAGCCTGCGCCGCCATCGCCCTGAAACTCCTTTAGTCTGTCACGGAATCTCCGCCGGCGACGGGCTTTTTCAGATAAATCATGTCGCGGAGCCTGACCCCTTCTTCAATTATCGGATCGGGATAATTGTCGGTGAAGAAGTCCGGGATACGATGGGAATATGTGAAGCCACACGATTTATAAAAGCGAAGAGTCGAGGGAGTTTCTCCTGTCCCGAGAACGATGGTCTTTCCCGGATGCCGGTTTTCGATATGTCGGAGCATCCGGCGTCCGTAGCCTTGACGTCTGAATCCGTCTGCGACAGCAAGATTCTTTACCTCCACAGTGGTGGAATCGATACAGACTGTCATGACTACCGCTATCGGCACTCTTTCAAGGAATCCGGCATATAGATTTCCCTGACCTATATATCGGTCGATCATCGTTTCCGATTCATCTCCGATCAGGAGCAGAGGTAGAAACTGTTTTCGGTCACCGTAGACTTCCGTTATGATAAATCGTGCTGTGGAGTTCATTCAGCAAATTTACAATAATTAGAATCCACAAATTAGCATTCGCTAAAATAATGGAGATTTATTTGATTTTTTTGCTTGCGAACACTATTTGGCGTATTTTTGTGTCGGCTCCCTTCGGAAAGAGCGGGGGAGCTTCAGTATTATTATGAGAACTAAAGCAAACATCGGGCTGCTATTGTTGATAGCTTTTGCCGTGACATTGACAATAGGCGTTATTCTCCATCTTAAAAGTCATGGAGTCATTGTCGAACCGCGCAGCGCATTGAAAGTCATCCACTGGGCCTTCGGTTACGCAATGACCGCGCTTCTGTTTGTCCATTGGGCACAGTTTCGCAAAATGCTTGGAGCGATGAAAAAGCAATTCCGTTGGTTCTACGCCGATACACAGGCATTGATTATCCTGTTTTTGGCAACGTTGCTGACTGGAACGGTCAAACTGCTGTCGCCGGTTAAGATTCCTCATCTCGGGCTGTGGCATTACGCAATAGGTATAGCTATGAGTCTCACCGTTGTCGTTCATCTTTTCAGGGGCATTCCCGCATGGCTCAGGATGCGGAAATTGCAGGGATAAGGTTCTATGAAAGATATTATTTCGGTCAGTAGCTATGATTCGCCCTGCGGGCCGCTGACGCTTGGCTCGTCAGGCGACAGGCTGTGTCTGTGTGACTGGCGCTGCGCGAAGAACTCCGACAGAGCCGTCAGGTCTCTCGAATCTGCGCTGAATGCTGTGGTAGAAGAGCGTCAGTCGGCGGTTCTTGACCGGGCGGCCTTCCTGCTCGACAGGTATTTTTCGGGAGAAAGGGTGGAATTTGACGTGCCCCTGCTGTTTGTCGGAACCGGTTTTCAGAAAATAGTGTGGAATGAACTGTTGGGAATCCCGTATGGAACGACAATATCTTACGCCGCTCTGTCGGGTCGCATCGGGCGTCCCGAGGCTGTCAGGGCTGTAGCCAATGCCGTGGGCGCCAATGTAATGTCAATATTTGTTCCGTGTCATCGCATTGTCGGCAGCGACGGCTCGCTGACAGGCTACCGAGGCGGAAAGGCAGCCAAACAGAAACTGCTCGATCTCGAAGTGTAAGGGTTTGGTAAACTTTCGGCTGTTAAACTCCATATAGCTTTTTTTGTTATATTTGTGGATGCTGATAAATCTGACAGATTCGATATGACAAAAGAAGAACTTATGCGCGAGGCCATCAGGCTCTCGGAAGAGAATGTCAACAACGGGGGCGGCCCCTTTGGAGCCGTCATTGCCCGCGACGGCGAGATTGTAGCTACGGGAGTGAACCGTGTCACGGCAAGCCACGACCCGACGGCCCATGCCGAGGTGAATGCCATACGCGAGGCTTGCCGCCGTCTCGGCACGTTCGATCTCAGCGGATGCGAGATCTATTCGTCGTGTGAGCCGTGTCCGATGTGTCTCGGCGCGATCTACTGGGCGCATATCGGTAAGCTGTATTACGGCAACAATAAGACCGATGCGAAAAATATCGGTTTCGATGATTCCTTTATCTATGAAGAGCTCGAACTTCCGCGTGACCGGCGCAGGCTTCCATCCGAGCCGCTTCTGAGCGACGAGGCCGCCGGAGCCTTCAGAATGTGGATGGAGAAAGACGACAAGGTAGAATACTGACTTCTCCCGGACTGAGATCAGCGCGACAGCGACAGATTGAACTGCAGGCCGAACGAGGTGTTGGTCGTGGGGTAGGATGTCGAGCTGACAAGGGGCGTATTGATCTGGTGGTCGAAGAATGCGCCTATGGTCAGCCGCTTGCTCATTATGTAGTTGGCGGCTATGTTTATATTGATTGTGCGTGTGCCTGAGGTCGCCTGAGTGTAGGCGTTCTCGATGCGGCGTATCAGTGCTGTCGACTGGCTGTAGCCGAAGTCGGCGTTTATCGTCAGGTCGTTCGAGATTCCCTGCTGCGACCCTTTCATTTTCAGCACGGTGTTGAATCCGACGATCTTGTAGCCGAGACCGACAGTTATTCCGCGCTGGTTGGCCTCGACGATCTGTCCGGCGGCTGAGTTCAGCGTCAGTGTGCGGCTGTCGCGGAAATCGGCGTTGACGGTCATCTCGTTTTTGAGTGTGACGGCCACTCCGACCAGAGGGGCGAATTTCTCTGTTATGGCCACCGACGAGATATTGTAGGGCGACGACGGAACCGGATTGCCTGTCATTTCGTCGATGATGAATCCTTTTGTGTCGCCGTCGGCCGATATCCAGTTCAGGTAGCTCGAATAGCTGCCGACCGAGTAGGTGCACTGGTAGGCGTGGGTCAGTGTGAAGGCTTTGAACAGATTGCGCATATTGCCGAGATTGATCAGGCCGTCGTAGGTGACGCGCCAGTTCGGCAGGGCGTGGGCCAGCGAGGGGAACGGATTGAGATACTGTTTCTGCGCGTCGACTCCCGAGTAGGCGGCGAGGAAGGCCGGAATGAGCACGTCGGAGCTGCTTGTGAGAACCCCTCCGATCTCAGGATTGAACGGCTGTCCGGCGTTGACATTTCCGTCCATGAATCCTCCTTCGGGATAGGTGCTGCCGGAATAACCGGCGTTGATGCGCGAGGCTATGATCGGAATGTTGGCCAGGAACTGGTTGAACGCGTCGCTGTTGTAGCCGTCTTCGGCCTTCGAATTGCGCAGGGCCGTCTTCAGCGCTATGTGGGTCTTTGTGTAAGAGCCCGAGAGCGATGTCGGCATGTTGTCATACATGAACTGGATCTGGCTGGTGCGGTTGTCGGTGCGGTTGGTCGTCAGCACGATCTTCAGCCCCTTTATCGGCTCGAGGGTGAGTTCGAAGTTGACCTCCTTGGCGTTGCTCCAGAGGGCCGGCGACACCTGTCCGTCGGTTGTCATAAGCCATCCGCGTTCGCGGGCTTTGGTGATATAGTTTTCGTCGGTGAATCCGAACGCGAAGTCGAGGCCGGGCGACATCGGGCCGTAGCTGGTGCTTTGGCCGAAGATGTTTCCGATATTGTTGGCGAACAGGGGCAGCTGGAGCGAGCGGGTGTTCTTGAAACGTGCTGTCACGTTGCGCGGTGTCATCAGCAGGCGCATGGCATATTCGCCGAGGTTGCGCAGGAAACTGCGTTCATCTTTTGTCACCTCGGTTATTGTGAATTTAACGTTCTGCGTGCCCCGGTTGAGAATCTCGACGGTGTTGTTGTCGACGATGCGCGACTTGACGGCGAAGGGCTTGTTGTCGGCCGTGGCCGTTATCTTGATTTTCTTTGCCCGCAGGTTATGTTTGATGGTCGTTGTGGTGTCCTCCTTGAGCGCTATTGTCCGCTCGAATTTCTTCGGTTCCTTCTTTTTGTCTGATTGCGTGGGCCGTTTGTTGGCGAAGCGCTTCTCGACATCTTTGACGAAGGGAATCTTTTTGTAGAGCGACTCGAAGTTGAAGCGGCCGTCGGCGTTGAAAGCCGCCTGATTGGCTATTGTGTTGCCGACGAAAGTGCCCTCGACTGTGGCGCCGCGGTCCCACTGGTATGTGGCGTTATAGCTGACGTTGGCCGTCAGGAAGTCGAGCAGGGGAATTCGCGAGAAGGGCGCTTTCCACGATGCCGTGAATGTCTGGTTGTAGCTCCAGGGGGTTCCCATGCGCAGCAGCGACTGCATGACGGTGTCTTTCCATTCGCGGTATTGGTCGGGGAACAGCTTGCGGTTGACGGCTCCGACAGGCTCTTTGATTCGCGCCGAGGTGTTGGAGTTGAAGCTGAGGTTGATGGTCTTGGTCAGATACCATGTCAGCGAGAACTGGCGGTCCCAGAGGAAGTTCTTGCTGACGGTGACGGGCAGGCGGAAGTCGACGTCGGTCTCCGAACGGGTCTGCTGCTCGTAGTAGTAGCGCGATAGAGTCGTCAGGAACGATATGTTGTTGGGAAGATAGTTGATTTCCCATTCCTTTAGGAACTTGACGTTCTTCGACTTCGACTTTATCCATCCGAAGGGCTTCACGCCGCGCACGTAGGGCGTGTAACTATATTGGAAGCTGCCGCGGTAGTCGTTGGTATATTCATATTCTGTTGTCGGATCATGGCGCTCCTGCTTGCTGAACGAGAAGTTGAGGGTGAAGTTCGCGGGATCCCATGGCATCGGCGTTTTGCTTTTCACTCCGAAGTTCAGGCCCGAGATCGAGAAGTTCTGGGTCGTGAGGCGCTCGATGGCGTAGTCACGTATCGAGTCGCGCTCATGTTTGGTCGTCGCCGCGTCGAGGGCGTCTTTGAGCAGCACGTCCTGATCGAGAGGGTTATATTTCGGCGATGTCTTCTCTTTTGTCATCGAGTAGAAGACGGGAGCTTTCAGTTTGGCTTTTTCGGGCAGGAAACGTCCGGCGTCGACCTGCACGGCCACGTTATACTGTTCGTAGTCGTCGAGGCGCCGGGCCGACAGTGACTGGTCGACGCCGCCGAATCCGGCGGTCTCGACATGGGCGCCGAAGTTCACCGTGGCGATGTCGCTCATGGCCAGGTTGACATTGGCCTTGGCAGCCCAGCCGCCGTCGCTGTTGAAATCGGTGACTTTAAGTTCGTTGAGCCATACAACGGCGTCTTTCGTCGTCGAGGCGTTGTTGCGCACGCCGACGAGCATGACCCTGACGTCGCTCAGCGACGGATTTCCTATCACCGAAATTGTGTTCCGCTCGTTGTCGGGGTCGCGCTGGCTGAACAGAACCCCGTAGCCTACGCCCGATTCTCCGGCGCTCTTGGCGTGGTTTCGCGCTTTCTTGACGTCGACGAGATGGTTAAGCACGAAGTCGAAATAGTTCGAGCGCGGCCATACCTCATAGCGGTCGTTGGTGTCGTCGTTGTTATAGGTGCCGGGAGGGGTGAGGGCCAGCGGTACGGCATATTCGTAGTAGTTGCTCTTGACGTCGCTTCCCAGACGGATGAACACGCTCATCTCGCCGCTCTTCAGCGATGTCGGGTTATCGATGAGCGCTTCGCCGTGAACCCACATCTGCATTCTCTCATAGTTGCGCAGGTCGAGCGCCGTGTTCTTGTAGACACCGCGGGCGTCGCCGGCCTGGATGCCGGTCAGGGCGAGCGACATCGACTGTTCGTTGAGCTGGGTTATCTGGGTCTGCCCCGGATCGGTTATTCGGGTGACACCCGGAGGCAGAACGTAGTTGACGGGCTGGCGTTTGGTGTTTTCCTCGATATTGACGACACTCATGTCTATGGTGCCCTGAGCCGGAGCGTCGCCGCGGTTGTTGAGGTTGAAATCGTAGGGGCGCCATTCGCCGCGCACGAGTTCGAGGGTGGCGAAGCGGAGGTGTGTGACCTGTTTGAATCCGGTCATGAACATTCGCGCGAAGCGTATGCTCGAGAATCCGTTGATCGAGCCTACCGCTTTCTCGTAGCCTGTGATTGGAATCTTGAACTGATACCATTCGACCTCCTGAGCGTTGCCGTCGCGGGTCACGACGACACTCGTCTGTTTGTCGGCTATGAAGTTCTTGCCGACAACGAAGTCTTCGGGGCGGATCGATACGTGATACTGGAAATAGCGCTCATATTCGTTGAGGGTGTTGTCCTGGTTGACATCCTCGACGTCGGGCAGCGAGCGCGACGACTGGTAGAGCGGCTCGTCGGCGTCTTCGGGCGACAGCGAGTTCCCTTCGACTCCGTTATAGCGCTTGTAGCGCTCGAGAATCGACAGCCGCTGGTCGTCATAGTCATAGCCGCGGAAGAAGTGGTAGTTGTCGCCGGCCGGGTCGTTGAAGGGGGAGAATTTGTCGTCCTGCATTGCGGCGACCGTAGCGGCCGGAAGGCGCTGGCGCAGCTGGTCGAGAAAGTCCCTGTAGGAGTCGAACGTAAACTCCATTTCGTTGGGCAGTCCGTCGAGTCCGACATCCTGAACGAGGCGTGAGCCCGAGTTGTTGTCGAAAGCGTAGGTCAGGGAGTTCTGCGACGATACGCGTCCCCAGACTGTCGACTGGAGATATTGGTCGTTGCCGTCGTAGGGGATTCCGTTCTCGTATGATTTCAGACCGTCTTTCAGAATGTCTTCCGATATTTCTCCGAGATTGAAGTAGAGGTCGCCGCCGTCGAGGTTGTTCTGCTCCATGAATGGGTTCATGAGCCAGAATTCGATATACTGGATGTTCGACTGCTCGAAGTTGGTGTTGTCCATCTTGCGCATGATGCCGCCCCAGCGCTTTTCGGGGTTGAGAAGGTTGCCCGAGTCGTCGATGTTGGTGGCGTCGAGATTGTAGGGGCCGCGCTCGGTGGGATAGAACGAGAGGTTCAGGGTCTGTATCGTCGACGATTCGCCGTAGGTCAGCTGGCGCCCGGGGAACACTTCGCGGGTCTGGACTTCGCGCACGTAGGGGTTCGACAGCTGTTCGACGTCGCTGCGGATATAGCCCGGACAGAGCGACGAGTTACGGTCGGTGAACATCCTGTCGATGAAATACCAGTTCAGAAGGGCGCGGTTCTTGCCGTAGTCGACGTTGTTGCTGAGCGAGGCTTCGGGGAAGAGGGCGTCGGCGCCCGGATCGTAGGGGGTAGAGGCGAGAAACCACGAGTAGGGCGACCGCAGGTCGATGGCGCTCTGCGATGTCTCGAAGTCGTCGATATAGCTGCTGCCCTTGTTGGTTCCCGACTTCTGTTTGTGGGGAATGAGCTGGGCGAACTCGCCGCGCACGCTCAGAGTCGACGGCGCTGTGGCGTTGACGGTCGGAATCTTGTTCAGAAGATTTGTCAGCCACATGAAGTCGGTGTTATAGTCGAAGTTGATGCCCCAGATGGTGTTGTTGACGGTCTCGTCGCCGATGTTGACCTCCTCGGTCAGAGCTTTCTCGCTGAAGTGCATGACAGTGGCGCCGATGTTGAACCGTTTCGAAAACTTGTAGTTAAGGTCGAGTCCGAGAAGTGTTTTCCGCTGGGTCGAGAACATCGACTGGTTCTCGAGGGTAACGTTGATGCTCTGCCCCGAGTCGATTATCGACTGGTTGGTGATGGTCACTATGCCCATGGCATAGTCGACCGTGTAGTCGCTGTTCTCGGTCAGCACGACGCCTCCGGCGGTGACGACGACCGATCCGCGCGGAACGTTCATGGCTTCGAGGCGTATCTGAGCTCCGTTGCTGGCCTGATATTTGCCGGCGAGGACGAATTTGTTCTTTGTAGCGAACTGGCGCGCCACTACAAGGGTGCTGTCGTAAAGTTCCTGATAGCAATATTGCTCGGCCAGCACGGGGTCGTTGATCTTACGGGCGAGATTGCTGCCGAAAGGCTCGGCCACGGGGAAGATGATCTTGCCCGACTGCGATATTATGGTGTAGCCCTCGATGAAGTCGAATATGCCGTCGGAGTTGGCTTCCTGATTCGAGTCGAGGCGGTCGAGATTCATTACCTGAAGGAGGGGCTTGTCGGAAATCGACGGAACGGGCAGGTAGTTGATTTCGGTGCCGGTGGTGTCGTTGAGATACTTGATGTTGAGGCGGAAGTTCTGCTTCTGAACCTGATATGCCCCCAGAGAGTAGACATTTTTCATCATCAGCTTCCAGGCCGGCAGGCGCGGGTCGATGGTGGTGGCCTTGAGCATCTTGACAAACAGGGCCTGGTCGTTGCCGGTTATGTCCGACGAGAATTCGCCGACGCGGTAGACCTGTCCCTGCCATGTATATTCGTAGGCCACGGCGAGGACTTCGTCGCTGTTCAGGGCGCTTTTGACCGAGATATAGCCCAGCGAAGAGTTAAGGGTGTATTCGCTTTCGCCGAGCAGACGGGCGCTCTCGACTTTTTCGTAGTCGCGTCCGCCGGTGATCCCGAAATCGGCCAGAGGCTGGAGGGTCTGGGTGACGGTGTTGATATTGCGTGCTCCCGGATATTCTGTCTTGATGGTCTCGAGCAGATTGTTCGACTGGTTGCTGGGCACGGGCGGATAGTCGTTCGTCAGCCAGTGGCCCGAGGTCATGATCTCGCTCTCGCCGATGTCGGCGAAGGCCACGAGATTGCGGCTCTGAGAATAGTTGCTCTGCTTGTTGGTTATCCAGACTTCGATGCGCGTTATCTGTATGCCCGACGACACGTAGGGCAGCTTCGAAGCGAAGTTGTCGTAGTTGTCGCGGAAATACTGGGCCAGAAAGAAATGGCGGTTCTCGTCATATTCGTCGGCGCGTATCTTGAAGTCGGTTGTCTGGGCGCCCCCTTTCGAGCTAACGCTCTTCGACTCGCTGTTCTGCTGCGACACGAGGCCGGTCACCGTCAGTTTTCCGAACTGAAGCTGGGTCTTGATACCGAAAAGCGCCGTCGAGCCGCGTATGAGCGACGATCCTGTCGTCATGCTGACATTACCGGCTTCGATGGTCTTGACGATGTCGTCTTCTTTTCCCTCGTAGGCCAGCTTTAGGTTTTTCGAGTCGAAGTCGAACGTGGCGTCGGTGTTGTAGGTCATGTTGAACTTCATGCGGTCGCCGACGCTGGCGTTGATGGTGGCCTGGATTTTCTGGTCGAAGTCGAAGAATGTCTTGCGGCGCGAGGTCAGCGACAGTGAGGGATTGTCGGTCTTGTTCGACGTTATCCCCATCTTGACCTGCACGTTGCCCTGGGTCTTCAGCTGAACGCCTCCGGGGCCGAATATTTTCTCGAGAGGCCCTAAGGCGAAGTTCATGTCGAAGATGTTGAACGGCTCCTTGTCTTTGTTCTGGGCCTGTGCCAGATTGCGTTCGCGGTAATATTCGGTCATCTGCTTGCGCATCTGCCAGTCGTTGTATTGCTGGGCCGACAGCATGAAAGGGGTCACTATGTCCATGTCGCCCAGACGGGTGTGGACGATATAGCAGCCTGTGGCCGGGTCATATTCGGCCTGGGTCGTGATATTCGACGGAGTCTGGAGGTCGGCCGAGAATTCGTCGGCGACGAGGTCTTCGTAGCTCTGCGGAATAAATTGTCCGACGGGCAGCGGAAGCATTATCGAGTCGGCCGCGTTTATCGGGGCGGCAGGCATTACCGGGGGCGGAGGGGTGAATCCGGGGGTGACGAACGGACTCTGGCTGCGCGCAGTGAATAAAACGGCGGTCACGACAACGATAGCTGTCGCAACTGCGGTTTTCACTATATTTGACGCACTGATGCCTTTCATCTGTCGGGCCGGAACGCCGTTCTTGATGCCCGGAACAATCAGAGCATTGTAAGTGCTTTTCTGATAGCTCCCTCGACTTTTATCAGCGGGTCGGCGTCGAAGATTCTGGCGAGGATTTTTGCCACAGCCTGCTTCGGATATCCGAGCATGACCAGGGCCGCCTTTGCTTCTTCGAAGACTTCGCCGCGGTTTCCGAGGCAGAGGGTCATGAT
>DBGBEM010000246.1:0-2928 GCA_048477235.1 Muribaculaceae bacterium
ACACCTCTTTGGCGTCAACAGTGACAAAATTCTTCAGGGCATTGAAGAATTTCACGTCGCCGAGCTGATTGATCAGGCGCTGACGGAAATTCTTGTCGCCAAGCTGCTGTTTGGCGTAATTGGTGATGATCTCGTCGTCGAGATTCGCCATACCATAGGCTGCGAACTGCTGGGCAACCTGTGCCTTTGCAAAGTTGAGCACATCGTCCTCGGTAATCTTGATCTCGGCTTTCTCGCTGATGGCATTCGAGATAATCTCCCACTTCAGTTGAGGAAGAATCTTTACATATTCCTCGTCGATATTCTCGGCAGTCAGCCCGTCGTTGCGGTTTACGAGCCAGCGCTTCATCAGATCGTCGGCAAAAGTCATATTGCCGAATTTCTCAAGAAGAATCTTCTGGGCTTCATGGCGGAAAAGCATCTCGCTGTTGCCGACGAGTCCGTTGGCAATCATTTTCCTGATAGCTTCGCGATACTCTTCCTCGTTATGCACGGCATCCTTGCCGAAAGCCGATGTATAGAACTCTTCGCCAAGTTCAGCGGGTTTGAGCACTATAATCTCGGAAATGGCAAACTCGAAGTCGCTCTTGACATCACCGGCTATGCTCTTATCGATATTGAGCATCGAGGCAAGCTCAGTGGCATTTCCGTTGCAGCTCTTCCAAGGGTTGAAGACAACCTTGTCGTCGACCTTCTTGTCGGCAAAGAGAGCGGCCTGCTCTTTATCGGTGAAATGGGCGGGGCCCACGATTGCGTTGGTCACCTGGATAGCACCTTCATTGGTGTTGATATTGCCATCGGCATCGAGCTGCATCATCACACCCTTGATAACGGCATCGGGTGTAGTTACCTCGCCGGGCACCTGAGCACCGAACCGACGGCGCAGAGCCTCGTCCTGTTCGTTGATCATCTCGTCGGAAACTGCGATGGTATAATAAGGTATGGTCAGCGACTTGTCGACATTGATTTCTACATCAGGCGACAATGCGAGATCATATTCAAAAGTGAAATCTTTCTGATTCTTGAGATCAAGTTCTTTGACTTCGACAGGCAGAGGTTCGCCGAGAACATTCACCTTATTGTCGCGCAGATAGTTGACAACAGCATCGTAAACCTCGCGGTTGATGATGTCGGAGGTTACACTGAGGCCGAAACGGCGCTTGAGTTCTCCGAAAGGCACGTGCCCCTTTCTGAAGCCGGGCAGGGCGTGGGTGGCGCCGATGTGCTTAAGTTCCTTGACTACTTTCTCCTGATAGTCAGCTTCGCTGACGGCAACGGTGAGGCGTGCGCTGACGTCACCGGTTTTCTCCATCGTTACATTCATGGATTCGCTTTATTTTTAATTCTTATTGATTTTCAATTATGAGGAGTTTTACGGTTTGCAAAGTTACGAATTTTTAGTTAACTCTTGGTGCTTTTGAACCAAATTCTTTCGGCAGCAACGGTAGAGCATCGAGAGTGCGGCAATCGTAAGCAACAGCGAGAAAGCGAGCATCAGTGGCGAATCAATGCCAATCTCTTCAAGCTGATTACCGACTCCGAGACGCCGTGCGTTCCAGGAGCTGACAACAACCATCATGTTGTTCAGAGCATGGACAATGATGGCAATCCACAGGCTTCCGCTCCATGCCACGACATACCCGAAAAACGCGCCAAGGAGCAGCCTCGGGAGAAAACCGTAGAACTGAAAGTGCATTGCTGAGAAGATAAACGCAGCACTCCATATCGCCGCATGGACATGGCGGTCCGACAGCGTGAAAATGCGCTGAAGAGCTCCCCTGAAGAACAACTCTTCGCTCAACCCCGCCAGAATTCCGGCGACAAGAAGCCCCATAATGAGATCGCCCGCTGTCGATCCTCCCATAATAATCTCGGCCGATGCACGCGCCGATTCTTCGGCAGCCCTCATCCACCGCTCTATCGAAGCCATCGACTCTGGAAGCGTGATCGCTTCGTTCCAGGCTATTATCTGGTTCTGGATGGGAGCCGACACAATCAGGGTAAGGATAGCCCAGAACATCGGCCACACACGAGGGACACGATCAAGGCTAAGAAAACGGGCCGGAAGTCTCGAACTGACAACCGCGATAGCGACAGCCGGAAATATGAAGACAATGACATCCTGAAGTATGGTGGAGATTCTCAATTGGGCTGCCGTCGGAGGATTTTTGACGATAAAAGAGATCAGTAAAGCCGCCAGACACATTCCGCCCAGTGTCAGGCAAATGAATACAAACAGGCGGCGAAGCATCGTCGCCCGCGATTCAACAGGCAAGATTTCGTTGTTATATTCCATTTAAAAATTGAGATAAAACTCAGATGTTAGATTCTTGAAATCGACGGAAGGAAGTCCGTCGGAATTGCGAAGGATAATTGTCGCGTTTTCGAGCGGCCCGTCGATCTGAGAAGCCTCATGAAGTGTCCTGACCGCGTTTTTTCCGGGCGCAGTGACAACGTGGAGGCGACGGCGCGGATAAAGACGTTCGGATGCCAGCAGAAAATCAATTTCCGAATCTCGCGCTGACGGGGCTATAAAAGAGAGAGTGCCGTCGCCGCTCAATAACCGCGACGCCAGTCTTATGAGCGAAGCAGGCGAAAGCGAGCCTTCATGGCGCGCCGACGCCCGACGCTCGGAAGGGGAACGCAGGTTCTCATTGAAGAACGGCGGATTGCTGACTATGGCATCATACCGGTCCGAAAGCGTCAGCGCGTCGCGGCAGACTACGTTTAAACGCGGGCCCCACGGGCTCGAAGCAAAATTGCGCGATGCATCGCCGCAACTGTCGACATCGATCTCGACAGCGTCGATCTGCGCACTCGCAAAACGCTGGGCTATCATGAGAGCTATCAGTCCGCAACCCGCACCAATGTCGGCGACAAGCCGGGCACTCCCGACATCAGCCCATGCACCGAGAAGCACACCGTCGG
>DBGBEM010000247.1:0-7104 GCA_048477235.1 Muribaculaceae bacterium
GACCTTAGGCGCCCTGCCGTCAGGCAGTTTCTGCGGTATCTGATTGTCGGTGTCATGAATACGCTTGTGACACTCGTGGTCATATATCTCTGCAAGAGCCAGTGGGGCGTTAACCAGTGGGTCAGTAACGGCATCGGCTACGTCGCCGGACTCATCAACTCGTTTGTCTGGAACAAACTGTGGGTTTTCAACTCTCGGGTCAAGGGGAACCGCGCGGCTGCTGAAGGACTCAAGTTCGCCGTCGGGTTCCTGCTCTGTTACGGAATACAGTTTCTGGTCACATGGACACTGACAACCCCGATGCAGTTCGGTATGCTCGTCTGGAATCTCGGATTCACAACGATTTCGGGCTATGGCCTGGCGACAATTATAGGAATGGGAGTCTATACGGTGGCCAACTTCGTGTTTAACCGCCTTGTCACATTCCGCTGATCATTCCCTCAAAAAAGATAACCTTATATCCTCAACCCCTGAATAATGAAGAAATTACTGTCAGTAGCGCTGGCGTTGGCGATAGCTCTCGGAGTTGCCGCGCAGCAGCCCGCCAAGAAGCAGTTCCGCATCTATGGTCTTGCTTTCTATAATCTTGAGAACCTGTTCGACACTATCAACAACAACGGCAAATACGACCTCGAGTTCTCGCCGCGCGGACAGCGACAGTGGAACAGCGACAAATATTGGTCGAAAATCAATAATCTGGCCTATGCGATAGCCAATATGACATCTAAGACGACTCCTAACGGGCCGGCTGTCATCGGTGTCAGTGAGATAGAGAACCGCAGTGTGCTTGAGGATCTTGTCAAGGCCAAGGATATCAGAGGCCGGATGTATCAGATTATCCACCACGACAGCCCCGACCGCCGCGGTGTCGACGTCGGACTGCTTTACGACCCGCGTCAGTTCAAGCCTGTCAATGTCACCAACCACCGGCTGACTATCGAGGGTTATCCGACGTTCCGGACCCGCGACCAGCTCTGTGTGACCGGTCAGCTCGGCCCCGACACGATAAACATCATCGTCAACCACTGGCCTTCGCGTCTGGGCGGTCAGGAACAGAGCAGCTACCTCCGCGAGGCAGCCGCGGCGCTGTCGAAACAGATTGCCGACTCGATCTGGCGCATCCACCCCGATCAGGGCGTTGTTGTCATGGGCGACCTCAATGATGATCCGTTCGACAAATCGGCGGCAAAAGTGCTCGGTGGCAAAAAGGAAGCCAAAGATGCCGCTGCCCACGGCTTCTACAATCCCTGGTGGAAGCTTATCGACAAGGGAATAGGAACACTTGCCTATAAAGGCGCCTGGAACCTTTTCGACCAGATAATCATATCGGGTAATCTCGCCGACAAAGCGCGCCCCGGACATCTGAAATACTGGAAATGTCGTGTCGACAACTTCGACTTCCTCATTACCCGCGAAGGTCAGCGCCAGGGCTCGCCTCACCGCACATTTTCAGCCGGAGTGTGGCTCAACGGCTACAGCGACCACTTCCCGACCGAGATTTTCCTAACGCTTGAAAAATGAGCGTGGGCCGTATGACCCTCGTTTCGGTCGGCGCAGGTGCCCCGGCCGATTCGCCGCGCCTGCGCGCCGCCGCCGACAGTGCCGCTTCAGATGTCGCATTGCTCTATAGCGACTATCTCGATGCCGAAGGCAACCGTGTCCGCCTAATCGACCGCGCCGAAGGCGCTCTGCGCGACGATTTCGACTTCGGCCCTCTGATCGCTGCCGACAGTTCGCTTCTCAGTGAATTTCCCGAACGTCCTTCGCGAGTCGATATTTATCGGCTTGTGCTCGCCGCCTCGCGTAAGGGACGCATTATCCATATTGCCGAGCCCCTTTACAGCCTTGAAGCCGCAGGGAGCGACCGGGAAAGTCAGTTCGACTATGTAGATCCACGTAACCGCTCGGTTCAGATAGAACTTGAAAAGACTGTCACCGAGCATCTTGGAAAAATAGGCGCTCTTGTCGACACTTCAGCTCTCGACCCTGTCGATCTCAACGAGGGAGATTTTGAGGTTGAGGCATCGGTTGTTATTCCCGTCAGGAACCGACATAAGACAGTCGGCGACGCCATTCGCTCGGCTTTGTCTCAGAAAACCGATTTTCCGTTTAATGTCATCGTGGTCGACAACTATTCGACCGACGGAACGACAGAGCTTATCGAAAGCATTGCCGCCGCTGATTCGCGGGTAGTCCATATTGTTCCTGCCGAGAAAGGACATGGCATAGGCGGTTGCTGGAATATCGCCGTCGACAGCCCCCTCTGCGGCCGGTTTGCCGTCCAGCTCGACAGTGATGACCTCTACAGTTCGCCCGACACTCTGCAGCGGATTGTCGATACTTTCCGCGCTACCGGCGCAGCAATGGTTATCGGCTCGTACACTCTGACCGACTTCGATCTCAATACGATACCTCCCGGTCTTATCGATCACAGCGAGTGGACCGACGGCAACGGGCCCAACAATGCCCTGCGCATCAACGGGCTCGGAGCCCCGCGCGCGTTTTTCACTCCTGTTATCCGCCGGTTCGGCTTCCCCGACGTCAGTTATGGCGAAGACTATGCCGCCGCGCTCGCTATCAGCGGACGCCACAGAATTGCGCGTATATTCGATTCGCTCTACCTTTGCCGCCGCTGGAGCGGCAACAGCGACGCATCGCCTACGCCCGACATAGTGAACCTCAACAACGCATATAAAGACTCGGTGCGCACCGAGGCATTGCTTTCACGCCTCAAACTGTCGCCCGAGCGTCTGACACGTTTTTTCGACAGCCAGATTTCAGTGTGGCCTGTCGCTGCCGCCCGTTATGAGGCACTTGCCGCTGTCGAGACAAAGACACTCGACGTCGGAGGGCAGGTGTTTACCATCTATCACAACCGTTCACGGGCGGGATCGACCTGCGCTTCGATGACAGCGGCCGCCATTGCCGCGCGCCCCTGCTTTCTCTGCGACAAAAACCGTCCCGGCGAGCAGACCGCTTTACTGTGGGAAGATCTGAAACTGCTTGTCAATCCGTTTCCGATACATCATCAGCACTTCACTGTCGTCGCCAAACGCCATCAGCCTCAGCGCTTGCGCGGCCGTGAACGCCAGATGGCCCGACTTGCCGCGCAGCTGCCGGGCTATACCGTGTTCTTCAACGGAGCTCGCTGCGGTGCGTCGGCCCCCGATCATTTCCACTTCCAGATAGTCAAGAACGCTGTCATCAACTGGGGCTATCAGCCGCGCGCCCTGCGGCTGACCACTCCCGAGGGGGTGGCTGCCATCGGAAATGACGAGATGCTCAACGTCATGGCGCGCAGTGTCGACGGAAATGTTGAGTTTCTTGTGTTCCGCCGCACGGCCCATCGTCCGAAATGCTATCCCGAGATGCGTGTCAGTCCGGCCTCTCTCGATCTTGCAGGCTCGGTGATCACACCTGTAAAAGCTGACTTCGAGCGGATAGACTCCGCCACACTCGCAGGCATTCTGCAGGAAACCTGTCCGGTTGTAGAGACTCCGACACTGCGCGTGGGCATAGTGACGGCTTCCAGACTCGACATCGACTTCATAACTCCCTTCCGCGACCTCTCGGGGCGGCTCTACCGTGGCCCTCACACTTTCGAGGCCGCCGATATAGCCGAGCCGCTGGTGCTGACACCGCTGATCGGATTTCCATCGCGTTTTGCCATTGCGAGAGTGCCGATAGGCATAGATTTCCACTGGCATCGCATAGAACGTCAGATATTCACCGGCTCTCTGACAATCGCCGGCGACGGCAATGGCGGAATAACCGCTATCAATGTTATCAGTGTCGAAGATTATCTGAAAAGTGTGGTTTCAAGCGAGATGAGTGCCGACGCCCATCCGCAGCTGCTCCGGGCACATGCCGTGATTTCGCGCAGTTGGGTGCTTGCGCAGCTCGAATCAGGGCGCGCTCCGGCGCTCCCCGACGATCGCTGTGACGACGACGGCGAGATTGTGCGCTGGTATGACCGCTCGCAGCATACACGTTTCGATGTCTGCGCTGACGACCATTGTCAGCGTTATCAGGGACTGTCGCGCATTGGTAATGCCGCTGCCGTTGAAGCGGTCGAGGCAACGCGCGGAATGGTGCTCACCTCAGGCGGCAAGCTTTGCGACGCACGTTTCAGCAAGTGTTGCGGCGGAGTCTTCGAACGGTTCTCAAATTGTTGGAATCCTGTCGACTACGATTATCTGCGTCCGCTTCGCGACAGCGCCGATGAGACTGATGTCCCCGACCTTACGCGTGAAGATGAGGCGCGCCGATGGATTCTCGACACCCCGGATGCCTATTGCAACACCACCGACATTCCGGCTCTCGATTCCGCCCTCAACGCCTACGACCGCGAGACGCCTGATTTCTTCCGCTGGAGTGTCACTTATGGGGCCGACGAGCTTTCGGAGCTTGTCAGGCGTCGGTCGGGAATAGATTTCGGGACGATAACGGCCATAGAACCGCTTCAGCGCGGCGAGTCGGGACGCATTGTCAGACTGCGCATAACAGGCACGCGCCGCAGTCTCGTTGTCGGCAAAGAGCTTGAGATACGCCGCTGGCTCAGCGAAAGCCATCTAAAGAGCAGCGCCTTCATCGTCGACCGCGATGCCGACGGCCGCTTCATATTCCATGGAGCAGGGTGGGGCCACGGTGTAGGTCTCTGTCAGATCGGCGCCGCCATGATGGCCAATGAAGGTATTCCGTTCCGCAGAATTCTGTCACACTATTATCCCGGCTCGGAGATAGAGCGCCGTTACTGATGGCCGCTGTCAGGCAATCGCCATGGGCATGGGTTCCGACGCTTTATTTCGCGCAGGGACTGCCATACGTGGCTGTCATGACCGTGGCGGTGATAATGTATAAGCGCCTCGGAGTCGGCAACGCCGACATCGCTCTCTATACAGGCTGGCTCTACCTGCCGTGGGTCATAAAACCGTTCTGGAGCCCCGTTGTCGACATCGTAAAGACGAAGCGGTTCTGGACGCTGGCGATGGAGATTGTTCTTGCCGTGGCGTTTGCCTCGATAGCTTTTCTGCTTCCGGGGCCGTCGTTCTTCAAGACAACTCTGGCAGCCTTCTGGCTTGTCGGCTTCGCCTCGGCCACTCACGATATTGCCTCCGACGGCTTCTATATGCTGGCGCTGACGCAACAACGGCAGTCGCTGTTTGTCGGTATCCGCACTACCTTCTACCGTATTGCCATGGTGGCGGGGCAGGGCGGACTGGTGATTGTCGCCGGATATATTGAAAAGACAACGGGCGACATTCCGGCCGCGTGGGCTACCGCCATGGGGCTGCTATCGGCTTTCTTCGTAGTCATAGCGATATACCATATCATAGTTTTGCCGCGTCCGGCCGCCGACCGTCAGCGGCGCGGCTCGTTCGACAGTGACTTTGTGAAGGCATTCGTCACGTTCTTCAGCAAACCCGATGTCGGCATCTCCCTCGCGTTTATGCTCCTTTACCGTCTGCCTGAAGCTCAGCTCGTAAAACTGATAAATCCCTTTCTGCTCGACAGCCCCGAAGCCGGCGGCCTCGGTCTGACGACATCGCAGGTCGGTTTGACTTATGGAACAGTAGGCGTAATATGTCTGATGGCCGGCGGAATTATCGGCGGCATCGTTGCGGCGCGCGGCGGCCTAAGTCGCTGGATTCGTCCGATGGCGTGGGCCATGTCGCTTACCTGTCTGGCGTTTGTCTATCTCAGCTATGTTGATTCGCCGGGACTGCTCATGGTCAATATCTGTGTGGCCGTCGAACAATTCGGCTACGGTTTCGGCTCTACAGCCTATACCCTCTATCTAATCTACTATGCTTTGGGCGAATACAAGACCTCCCACTATGCCATCGCCACAGGCTTCATGGCTCTCGGCATGATGTTGCCCGGCATGGCCGCCGGATGGCTTCAGGAGCAGATCGGTTACCGCTGGTTCTTCATCTGGACAATGGTCTGCTGCGCCGCCACCATAGCCGTGGCCTACCGCATCCGCGTCAACCCCTCGTTCGGCCGTCGCAATTAACCGCGAATCTCTTCTGTCCTGTTGTCTGACATCCGCTCTCTATTGATATATAGGGCATTATAATCCTCTTTTGTCATGTTGTAGAAGTGTTCGGTGCGTTTGTCTCCGAGAGGCGATTCTATGTCGCTGTCGGTATGATGATATTTAAATCCACACTTCTCACAGACGCGTTTCGACTTGATATTTCCGTCGTAATATCCACACCATACAGTGCTGAGACGTAGCTCTTTGAAGCTCCGCGACAGCAAAGCCCTTACTGCTTCAGGAATCAGGCCTTGTCCCCAATAGGGCTTGCCGATCCAATAGCCGATCTCAGCCTCGCAATCGTTCATGTTGGCGGAATGAAGGCCGTTGGCAAACATGATGCCGCAACTGCCTATCGGTTCACCGGTTTCTTTCAGAACGACCGCGTATGTCTCCGGCGCGGCAAACACAGTCCTGATTATTTCAAGACTATTCTCCACAGAAGTATGCGGCGCCCATCCTGCGATCGGCCCTATGGCCGGATCGCTCGCATAACGGTATAGTATTTCTGCTTCTGATTCCTGCCACGGGCGCAGTATCAGTCTTTCAGTTTCAATCATATAGCTCTTATAAATCGCAATACAAAAATATGACAATTATTTCACATAAATGCGGAACCGGCGTAAATTTCATGATTTCAGTCCGGATGTTTTCATGCCTTCGATAACAAGAGAGCATATCACTTCTTATGTTCAAATGGCTGTTGGACTTCTCAGGTTTTTTCTGTAGCTTTGTAGCGAATATGGATAGGAAGGCCTTTTTCGAAAATGAGCTGCTGCGCTGTGCCGACGTCATCAGTCGGGGCGGTGTCATCGTATATCCGACCGACACGGTGTGGGGTATCGGCTGCGACTCGTCTGACTGCGACGCAGTAGAGAAGGTCTTTGCCATAAAACGTCGCAGCGATGCCAAGGCTCTGATCTCTCTCGTTGCCGACGAAGAGATGCTTGAGGCGGTCGTCGGGACGCTTTCGGCGGAGGTCAGAGAGCTCGTGCGCTCCGATCGCCCGACAACCGTTATTTTCGAACGTCCGCGCGGGCTGGCACCCGAGATGCTCGCTGCCG
>DBGBEM010000248.1:0-2307 GCA_048477235.1 Muribaculaceae bacterium
TGCCGTCTTCTCGGCCACCACCGACGCCTCGGGAAACTACTCGATCAGCGGCGTATATCTCAATAAAGGTGCCAAGGCCGACGCTCCCTACACCATGACAATCACCAAGAACAACTTCACCGACGACATCGCCGCAGTCAACGTAAAAGCTTCGGTCGCCACAACCGAGCTGGGAATCACCAGACTCACCTACAATGCCCTCGCGCCATTCAGCGTCACCTCGGCCGACGGAAAAATCAGTTGGAAAGCGCCCGTCGACGCACGCCTGAAAATCTACGACAACGGCCATGCCACCGAAGACCCGATAGGCTACGACGCGGCCAACAACGTAGCCGTTATCGGCGTTGTCTGCCGCGACAAATACCGTCTCTACGGCGTTGACTTCTACCGCAAGACAACCGATTATTCGGCCGACCCTCCCGAGCTCGTCAATATATGGATTATCGGTCTCGACGCCGACGGCGAACCCAACGGCGAGATCATCTACCGCAAAGACAATGTCAAGTCGCTCCTAAACGGCTGGACATCGGTGAAATTCGACGAGCCCGTCGTCTCGGACAACGGCTTCGTAGTCGCCCTCAACACCAACGGTTACCTCTCGCTCGGACGCGACGACAACCCCGAGCCGGTCGAACCGCGCACTCAGGTGTTCTCGAACAGCTATGTCGCCGGCTACCGCTATTTCGACGACCTCGACTGGCCCGGCGCGCTGATGCTTCGCCCCCTGCTCGAGCGCAAAGAGGACGCCGCCTTCACCCCCGACCGCAAATATAACATTTACCGCATCAAGAACGGCGACACCGCAGGCCGCACTTCAGTGGCCTCGGGCGTGACCGTCCTGACAGCCACCGACAGCCAGTGGAACAGCCTCGGCCGCGGAAGCTACAGCTATGCCGTCGAGACCGTCTATGCCGTCGACAACCTGACATCGCAGCCGACAGTCAGCGCCGAACAGCATATCGCCCAGTTCGCCGCTGTGACCGTCAGCCTGACAGCCGACTCCGACAATGCCGACGTAGCCAACGCCACCGTAACGCTCAAATCGGCCGAAAACAGCTATACAGCCAAAGCCGTCGACGGCAAAGCTACATTCGACAACGTCTGGAAAGACGAATACACCCTCAGCGCCAGCCGTGAGGGATTCGAAGCCGCGCCCGCCGAAGTATCTGTCAACGACGACAACAGCGACGAATATGCCTTCACCGTGGCCATGAAGCAGAAACTGCTGCCCCCGGTAAACATCGACGCCCAATGCTCACACCTCGGCGTTAAAGTGTCGTGGGACATCTTCCGCGACTTCAGCGATAGCTTCGAAGGGGACGACTATGCCGACTTCGAGATCAACGCCCCGGGCGCCCTTGGATGGAGCTACATCGACGGCGACGGTCTGACAACCTACGGCTTCGGCGGTCTGACATTCCCCGGAATGAAGAGCCCGATGGCGGCAATCGTCATGAACGGTCAGGAAACCGAACCCACCCCGACATCGATCATCACCGCCCACCGCGGCGACCGCTCTATGGCATTCTTCGCCGCAGCGCCTATATTCCACGACGGCGGAACACAGCTCAACTGGAGCGACGACTACATGATTTCGCCGCGCCTGAGCTTCCACAAAGATTTCACCGTCAGCCTCTGGGCCATGTCGTATGAATCGGTCGAAGGACGCCTCGAACAGATACGCCTCGGCTATACCAAAGGTGAAGCCGACGACCTCGACTCCTACACCTGGGACGAACTTCAGGAAGTTCCCGAACGCTCCTGGACACAATATACCTGGACAATCCCCGCCGAAGCACGCTACGTAGCCCTCAACAGCAAATCGAACGACGTCTTCATGCTTCTCGTCGACGAGTTCGCCATGGGCACCGGCATCACCGACTCGGGCCTCGAACGGTCGTCGGGCAAATTCAACGGCTACAGCCTCTCGATCGACGGCGGTGAGCCCGTTCTGACCAAAGAGAACTCGATGCTCGTCACAACGCTGCCCAACGGCGTCCACACCGCATCGGTCAAGAAACTCTATAACGGCGGTGAATCGCCCGCAATCGAAGTCACCTTCGACAAGCAGACCGGCATCGCATCGATCGGTGCCGACAGCAATGTCAGCATCTCTCTCGACGGCCGCACACTGCTCATCAGCGGCGACTTCGCCAACGCCGAGGTCTACGACACCGCCGGCAAGCGCGTAGTTTCCGGCATCAACGCCCCGGCTACCGACCTCAGCCGCCTCGCCGCAGGCGTCTACATCGTCCGCGCCGGCATGGCAACGAGCAAAATCGTCCTCCAATAAGAAACCTTTGAAAC
>DBGBEM010000249.1:0-3948 GCA_048477235.1 Muribaculaceae bacterium
CTAAGGTCAATTTTCATGATTTGTTATTTTTTATGTAATACCGGCATATCCCGACAAGGCCACACTCTCCGCACAATGGTCTGCGTGCCTTGCAGGTGTAACGGCCATGGAGAATAAGCCAATGGTGGAACCGGCCGACAATCTCCGGAGGAAGGTGTCGCATCAGCGCCCGCTCGGTTGCCAGAGGCGTGGTACAGCCGGTAGTAAGACCTATGCGGTCGCTGACCCGGAATACATGTGTGTCGACGGGCATCGCCGCACGTCCGAACTCAACACAGAGAATCACGTTGGCCGTCTTGCGTCCCACGCCGGGAATCGTCAGCAGCGAATCGATGTCAGAAGGCACGTCTCCGCCGAAATCGCTGACGAGCTTGCGTGCCATGCCAAGCAGCGACTTTGTCTTATTATTCGGGTAAGAACACGATTTTATCAGTTCGTAGACCTGTTCGGGAGTTGCCCCGGCAAGCGCCTCGGCTGTCGGGAATGCCTCGAAAAGAGCGGGTGTGATCATATTGACACGCTTGTCGGTGCATTGCGCCGACAATATGACAGCTACCAGAAGCTCGTAAGGCGTCTTGTAATGCAGCTCGGTCTGCGGTTCGGGCATCACTGCCTCGAACCACTCGCGTGCGCTTTCGTATCGCTCCTTTACGGTCATGGTCTGGCGTTAATGAGCGCTGCGGAACTGATTGAGGAATGTCGTATCATTCTCGCTGAACATTCTGAGGTCTTTGACCTGATATTTCAGATTCGTGATACGCTCGATTCCCATTCCCAAGGCAAAGCCGGTATATTCCTTCGAGTCGATGCCACATGAGTCGAGTACGTTCGGATCGACCATACCGCAGCCGAGAATCTCGACCCATCCGGTTCCCTTGCAGAACCCGCAACCTTTTCCTCCGCAGAGGTTACAGGAAATATCCATCTCTGCACTCGGTTCGGTAAACGGGAAATAGCTGGGGCGCAGGCGTATGCGGGTCTCGGGACCGAACATCTCGCGGGCGAAATAGAGAAGAGTCTGCTTCAGGTCGGCGAACGACACGTCGCGGTCGACATAAAGGGCCTCGACCTGATGGAAAAAACAGTGGGCGCGCGCCGAAATAGCCTCGTTGCGGTAGACTCGGCCCGGGCAGATGATTCTGATGGGCGGTTTCGTGGTCTCCATCACGCGGCTCTGAACGCTCGACGTGTGAGTGCGCAACAGAACGTCGGGATTACGGCCGATAAAGAAAGTGTCCTGCATATCGCGTGCCGGATGGTCGGCGGCGAAGTTCAGCGATGAGAACACGTGCCAGTCGTCCTCGATCTCGGGGCCCTCGGCAATCGAGAATCCGAGACGCGAGAAGATGCTGATAATCTCTTCGCGCACAAGGCTCAGCGGATGGCGCGAGCCTAACGGGAGCGTGGCAGCGGTGCGCGTCAGGTCGAGAGCGGCGGCCTCTTCTTTCGACGCGGCGGCGTTGACAGCGTCGCGCAGCGAGTTGATTTTATCTAACGCAACGGCCTTAAGGGCGTTGAGAGCCTGTCCGGCAGCGCGTTTCTCTTCAGGAGAAAGACTGCGGAACTCATCGACAAGCGCCTGCACTTCACCTTTCTTGCTTATATATTTTATGCGCAGCTCCTCGACCTCGTCGAGAGTGGCGGCGGTCAGACCCTCTATACGGGCCTGCAATTCTTGAATTTTCTGGATCATTGCAATGGTTTATTGGCTGCAAAGTTAGCGAAAAAGGGTTGAATACGCAAAAATACGTTACAGCTCCAGACGCCCTGCGCCTTGCCTCAGAATCTCGGGCGCCGACGAGTCGGTCAGATCGACAACGGTCGACGGTTCTGAGCCGCCTTCGCCTCCATCGAGCATAAGATCGGCCACCGACGCGTACTTTACGGCCACAGGTTCTGACCCCGGGCCATCTTCCTTTATCTCTTCAGGCGTCATCGCCGTTGTCGACAACAACGGAGCGCCCAGAGCCTCGGCCAATGCGCGCGGAATCGGATTATCGGGAACTCTCACACCGACAATCTTACGCCCTTTGAAAACTTTCGGCAATGTCGTCGAAGCCGGCAGTAGCAGAGTGAACGGCCCGGGGAGCACGCGCTTCATAAGCTCGAACGCGCGGTTGTCGATGCGGGCATATTCACTGGCCTGCGAAATGTCGGCACACACTATGCTGAGGCTGTTGCGGCGTGGATCTATACCCTTAATGCGGCAGATTTTTTCGATAGCGCGGTTGTTGAGCGCATCACATCCGAGCGCATACAGTCCGTCGGTGGGATATATAACCAACCCTCCGTCGCGAAGCGTCGCGACAGCTTCGTCGATGGAACGCGAGTTGATGCTCGAAGGATAAATTCTCAGTATGTTCATGGCTTTAAATTCTGATTTATAATTTTTTATAAAAATAAATGAGAAATGTCTCGCGACATCTCTCACTCTTAAACCTTTATCTTAATCTAATACTATGAAAAACACACACTGCAAAGGTAAGCATATTTGTTAAATCTGCAATAGCATCACAGCATTGATTAACATAATTTCACTTAAATAACATTTATCATTGCCCATGCCGGGATATAGGATAAAAGAGGCACGATGAAAAATGCGGGCTTATTTGCCGAAAAACCTGTTACGGCGCGTCAGCCGCATTTGCCGGCGCTCTGACGCATCAGGACACGCCGCCTCTTCGGCATATTCCTGATACCGCATATTCATCGACGATTTATAGGTGGCGAACATCTCGCGTGTCCCCTTCTCATCGTGGCTGAAGTTCATGCGGTTTTCAATTCCGACAGTATCGGCAATAGCGTCGACATCGATTTCCGAACCGATAAGGTTCACCGTCCATCCCTGCTCTTTGAAATAGGATATGAGTCGACGGACATCATCAAGCCGATAATGGGTCGACGAGTTTTCCATTCCATCGGTTATAATGGTTATGATGCCGGTGGCGTCTTCATGGGTGGCGCTGACGGTTTTCAGCTCCGACAGCGTCGAACCTACGGCATCGAGAAGTGGGGTGCCTCCGTTGGGGCGGTAGTCGCCGGCAACAATTTCGCGAACCTTAGTGGCATCTTCGTTTTTGAGGATATAGCGCGAACGGTGACAGCCTGACGAAAACGCATAGACCGACACGAGCGAGCGGAGTTCACCCTTGTTGTCGAGAGCGCCGTTGCGCGCAACCTGAATGACTTCGTTGCAGCCCGAGATTGTGCGTTTTTCGAGACCTGACATTGAGCCGCTTTCGTCAAGAATAATGAGGTTGAATACAGTGGTTTTCATAATGTTACGGGTTAGTTGTTGGTTAATGATTAAGAATGTCGAGAGTTTGTCGGCGCCCGTCGGGGCGTCGGCTGTTAAAGAGTGAGAGTTCTGAAAATCAGTCGGTCAGAAGTCAAAAGTTATATTGCGGGTCGAGGAATCGCCGTCGTCCGACGAGTCGTCTTTCTTCCTGCGTCTGACTAAAGAGAAAAGCTTCGAGGGCTTGCGTCCGGCGCGCGGAGCGTCTTCAGGCTCGCGGCAGCTGGCTTCCGGCATAATTTCGGGAGCAGCGTTGCTGCATGGAGGCGCCGCAGATACCTCTTCGAGCAGACCTGTCTGGAGAGCTTTTCGCTGGAAGTTGCGGCGGTCATAGACCGTGCGGTTAATGACCTCATAGACGCGCTGCAGTTCGCCAAGCGAGAACACCTTGTTAAGAAGCTCGAAAGCCACAGGTCTGACACGCAATGTTTCTGACAGATAAGAGCGGGCGGCGTCGATGATTTCGGCATGGTCGAACGCCAGTGGAGGCAGTGCGTTCTCATCGAACCAGAGAGCGTTGGCGGCATCATCGCCTGCAATGAGGCGATAGCTGTCGGGGCGCACAAGAGCAATAAAGGCAACCGTCACTACGCGCTCGCGAGGGTCGCGGTCGACTGTGCTGAAAACGCGGAACTGGTGGAGGTAGACGGCGG
>DBGBEM010000250.1:0-4134 GCA_048477235.1 Muribaculaceae bacterium
TGAACATCATCAACGGCGGTGCCCACAGCGACGCCCCCATCTGCTTCCAGGAATTCATGATCCGTCCCATCGGCGCCACAACCTTCCACGAAGGCATCCGCATGGGCACCGAGGTATTCCACAACCTCAAGACTGTTCTGAAGAAGCGCGGCCTCTCGACCGCTGTAGGCGATGAAGGCGGTTTCGCTCCCAACCTCGACGGCACCGAAGACGCCCTCAACGTTATCATCGAAGCCATCAAGCTCGCCGGCTATGTTCCCGGAAAAGACGTCACCATCGGTCTCGACTGCGCCGCTTCTGAGTTCTACAAAGACGGTCATTATGACTACACCTGGAAACAGGGTGCCGACGCTCCGCGTCTGACCAGCGCCGAACAGGCCGAATTCCTCAAAGGCCTCGTCGAGAAATATCCTATCGACAGCATCGAAGACGGTATGGACCAGAACGACTGGGAAGGCTGGAAGATCCTCACCGACCTCATCGGCGACCGCTGCCAGCTCGTCGGCGACGACCTCTTCGTCACCAACGTCAAATACCTCAAGAAAGGTATCGAGCTCGGCTGCGCCAACTCTATCCTCGTCAAGGTTAACCAGATCGGCTCGCTGACCGAAACCCTCCGCGCCGTAGAGCTCGCTCAGCGCAACGGCTACACCGCCGTCATCAGCCACCGTTCGGGCGAAACTGAAGACGCCACCATCGCCGACATCGCCGTTGCCACCAACGCCGGCCAGATCAAGACCGGTAGCGCCAGCCGTTCCGACCGTATGGCAAAATACAACCAGCTTCTCCGCATCGAAGAGCAGCTCGGCAAAGACGCTGTCTACGGCTACGGCAAGAAGACCAAACGTCCCGAATAAATCTTTCAGACCCAGATATAAAAGAGGCACGCCGTCAGTGGCGCGCCTCTTTTTATATGCGAATCTAAATCAAATTAACGCACTCTGGCGTAGGGCTGCACCGCGGTGCAGCCGGATTACCAACGAGTTATGCCATTGCGTCCGGCGGCTGCACCACGTTGCAGCCCTACGCTATGCGATTTACTGTATCCCTCAGAAAACGACCTTGGCGGCCTGTGAACCGCGGCGGCAGATAACGATCTGCCCCTTTTCGGGAGACACGATGCGCTGTCCCTGAAGGTTATAGTAAACGGGCGCTTCGTTGCTATCCGACCATACGCTCTCGATTCCCAAAGATTTGCCAAGGCTGATCTTGCCCATGTCAATATCTTCTTCGCCGACTTCAAAGTTATCAATGACTTTCTCGGCGTAATCGGGTGCGGTGATGATGACTCTGTAAGCGGTGTTAGGCTGCATGTTTTCCTGAACAAACTCGTTGGTGTCCTCACAGCTGATGATGTATTCGCTGCCGAGCGAGCCGTCAGGCCGTATGATGCAAAAGCGGATCATTCCGTTCATAACGGGCTGGTCGAGATCGTTGACGAGTTCACCGGTGACTGTGACGCCATCGGTAATCATTTCAAGGACAATGTCGAGGAAGAAGTCTTCCGACACTCCGGCCTCGACAGTGACGACCTTTGTGACGTTCATATCGTGGGAAGCGGTAACCTCATACTCGGTATCCAGAGGAAGACCCTCAAACAGGAACGAGCCATCTTCAAGAGTGGACTGCGGGCCCTGTATCTTGGTCTCGCCGTTTTCAACATATTTCACTGTAACGAGAGCTCCGGGAAGTTCAGCATTGCCGGTGGGGAGAGCTACATAGACTCGGCCATTCAGACTGTAGGTGGGGACTTCGAGTTCTATCTCGCCAAGGTCAAGGTCTGTGTCGCCAACCACGACCTCGGGATTCTGGTATTCGGGATAACCTGTGGCCTGAATAACCAGAAAATAAGAGCCTGCGACAACATCCTGCATGGTGAACACACCATTGTCATCGGTAGTCAGGAACTGGGAATTGTCGCCGTTGAGAAACATGACGGTGGCACCGACAACCGGAGCTTTCGAGGGGGTTACAACCTTGCCGGTGACAGTAACTGCCCCGGCGGCCATGGCTAAGATGGCGCTCAGGCAAAGGAGTAAAATCTTTTTCATAATAGATTTAAATAAGAAGTGGTTTGAAAAAATGTAGCTGGTTTAGTAAATCACCTTAGTAAAGGTGTCGCCGCTACGTATGATGTAGAGGCTGCCTTTTACGGGGGCGGTGACGCGTGTGCCCCGGAGATCGTAGATTTCCGCTCCGGCGCTGTTGATGTCGGCGCAGATTGCATCGATGCCGGCCGAGTTGGACACACTGACACCTACCGGGCCGTAGAGGCCCTTGAAATCAGACTCGCGGATTATATAGAAATTATAGACACCCTCGCGAAGTTTGACCTCGAAAGGCTCGTTCCACTCGAGGCTGACACATTCGCCCGCATCGATGCTGACAAATTTCGGGGTCATGCTGTTTACTATTGAGGTGCCCTGACAGAGCACCGGGATGAGATTGCCGCCGAACATGTCGCCCGAAGCCGAGGCTTTGCAGGTGATTTTCACCGGTTCGCCATTGACGAATGTTCCGACAGGAGAGGTCACTACATCGGTGAGTTCAAGGGAAGCGACCATGCTTGTGTAGGCAAACTTGAAACGCTTGTCGGTGACGGTCAGTGTCACGCGCTGGCGCGTCCCGCCTTCCTGAAGCACGTCAATCCATTCCCCGCCTTCGGCCCTGAACGCGGGAGTGACGGTATATTCCCCTTCGCCCGGCATAGCGGCGGCGGGGATAGTAAAGGTGAGCACTCGTGTCTCCACGCCCAATTCGCTCGGCGAGGCGGCTTCGGCATAGGTCACCTCCTGAGTAGCGTTGTTGACGATTCGGACGCCAAACACACCCTTGACTTTGTCGGCTCCGACGTTATAGAATCCCTGGTAACCGTAGGCACCGGCGCTGGTGGCGCAGAACTCGGGATCCTTGGTGCGGAGTATGGATGCCATCTTAACACCGAAGCTGCCATAGAGACCCATGATTACGGCGTAGTCGGCTGTTCCATAGTCAGGCACCATGCCGAACAGAGCCTGCTGGTCTTTGTTATAGCCCGAGTCGGAACCGCCTGTGCCCTGCAGCCCGGGAGTGAGATTGGCCAGCAGATAGTAGCCGTCGCTCAGGCCGGTCCAGCCCCAGTTGATGTGGAACATATCGCCGTTGTCGCCGTTATATCCGTCACACACAAAAGCGTGTCCCGCCATGGTGTTGAATCCGAGATACACAAGGGGGCGCCCTGCGGCGAGCTCGTCATACACCAGTCTGTTCCACTCGCTTGTGGTAAAGAAGTCGTGACGCAGGAAACGTGCGCTCTTGTCGAATTTGAGGTGGGTCGTTATGCCGCGGATTATATCGTTTGAGCTGGCGCCGGAACTGCCTGTTCCATAGATTGTGTTGACAGCCATGCCGGCAACGTGCATGAGGTTGGCCACGGCGGCAGCCTGATCATCGGTGAACTTTCCCTCGATGTAGTCGTCGACAATGTTGTCCCAGTCGATAGGATGATCGTCGAGATTCATGGTGATGGTGCCGTTGCCGAGCCGGGCCTGTGCCACGCCCGTGCCGCTGTCGGGATAGCGCTTGACGGCGAGCACCTGCGCTATGGCTGTGGCGGGGCACCCTGTCACGCAGGGAGCGCCGTCGATCGTAGGACAGTCGCGGTTATAGGGATCGTTCTGATCCCACTGCGTTGACATCAGCGGCTCTATATTCTCGCTGCCGGCGCGACTCACAGGCACCTCGAGACGCGAGGTGCTGTAGGCGTCGAGCATGTCAACGAGTGCGGGAGGCATATTGGCGGGATCGATACGGCCAGTGTCGCTGTAGCCTATGAGAGCGACGCCCATATCAGTGTCGCCTGCCACAATCAGATAGCCGCGGCGTGCATGGTTGAAAGCATAGACGTTGGCGTTGGAGGTCTGCCACGAGAGGCTGTAATCAGCCTCTCGGGCGGTGCTCCCGCGAGTCTTGAGCACGGGAGAGTTCAATGCTCTGGAGAGGGCGTCTGCGGGGCTGAGATGTTCGGCCGAAGCGCCTGCCGCCACAAGGGCAAGCAAGCCTAAAGTCGCTAAACGGTTCATCAGAATTCTGTTGTAACGGGTTAGTTTATTTGATGACTTTTCTGGACGAGCCTCCGGCAACCTCTATGAATAC
>DBGBEM010000251.1:0-3540 GCA_048477235.1 Muribaculaceae bacterium
GATGAAGAGACTTCCACAAGGGAAAAAGGCGGAACCTCTGGCTAAGGAAGCCGTCAGTATGCTGAGGCCGTGGCGAGACGGTGTCCTTACAATCACCACTGACAATGGCGGCGAATTCGCATGTCATGAGATGATTGTAAAGGGGTTGCGCCGAAAGGGCGTCAGCGACATTGCCGTTTTCTTTGCCGATCCGTATGCCTCATGGCAAAAAGGCGCGATTGAAAATGCAAATGGTCTCATAAGGCAATATATTCCTAAGGGGGTCTCCTTCAACAACTTCTCCGACGAAATGATTAAAGAAATACAGATGAAACTAAACAGAAGACCGCGCGAAAAACTAAACTTCGCTACTCCTATCGCCGTATTCAACAAATTTTTTCAGTAATTTCGCATCCGCCAGTTGACTTCGCCGGCGGCGCTCCCGACAAAGAATTTTGGACAAACGGTAAAATAAGCGTAAATTTGCACAATTAATCACAAAACGCCCCGGCGGAGATTCGATTTAAATAGTGTATCTACGCAAGCTACTTACGCCTATAGCGATGTTGCCGCTCGCCGCAATGATGGGCGGTTGTGCCGACGACAGTTCTCCCGACGCCTATAATGGGACGGGAGCTCTCGATGTGTCGCTGGCGGTTGTAGCTCCCGAGGGTCTTGATGTCGACGGGTCGGCAATTCCGGCAACAGGCGATTTCGCGCTGACGCTCACTTCTGCTGCAAACGGCGCCTCTCACCGCTGGGCTTCGTTCGACGACTACGAACAGGGCAGCGGCTTCACGGCCGGGGAATACACCGTATCGGCCATCTATGCTCCGCTAAACCGCGAGGGTATGCCCGACGCCTTGCGCCCGGCTTTTGCCGCCGAAGAAGATGCTGCCATTTCAGAGGGGCAGACGACCTCTCTCCTTCTCAGGGTTCAGATGACGTCGGCGGTGGTGACCGTCAATGCCACCGACGGATTCATCACGCGGTTCGGCAATGACGCCGTTACCTTACACGCCCTCAACGGCGGATTCGTAAAACCTGCCGGTCTCGCCGGCGAATACAACTACCTCAAGGCGGGAAGCGTCGGATGCGGTGTGACAGTCGAGGGCGCTTACGGCCCGCTGGCGCTCATGCTTCAGTCAAACATCGAAACCCGGTCAGGGAAACTGCTTCCCTTCAACCTCGATTACGACCCCGCGACCCTCGACCTGACGGCGACGTGGGGCGACGACGGATCGACAACTATTGCCGTCACCAAGGAGCTTCTGTCGGCGCGCGCTCCGATTGTAACAGTGTCGGCCGACATCTTAGAGCTGACAGAGCACACCTCCGGCGACAAGCCTCTGACATTCACCGTCGAGCCGTCGACCTCGGCTCCGCTGGCAAATGTGTTTCTGAGCATTTCGTCGGCCTCGCTCTACGAGCAGGGGTGCCCTCCTTATATCGACCTTGCCCATCCGTCGGAAAGCGACCTCGCGTTTATGAAATCTGTCGGCATGGAAGTTCCCCGGTTCGAACCGGGAAAAACAACCGTCATCAACCTCGACAACCTTATCGACAATCTCGAATACAGGGCCGACGGCAACAACACTACACAGATGTCGATAAGCGCCGTCGACGCGATGAGAAGAACGAACACTCCGGTCGCGACGTCGGTCGTGACGCTCCCGGCCGAACTCGCTGTCGAAAGCGTGTCTGACGCCGTCATAGGCGTGAACCGCGCCGACATAACAGTCGTTTCTCCAAGCCAGAACCCCGAAAAATATCTGACCGTAAAAACCGGCGACACACCGTTGCCCATAAAACCCGGCGAGCCGCTGGGAGATGGCCGTTACCGCATCAGTGTAACCCTGCCCGAAGGCAACGAGCCTGTCGACGTCGACATACTTTACAACGGAGTAGTGAAAGCCACAGCCACAATCAGGCGCGTATCGCCCGACTACAGTGTGGCGCTCGACGCTTTCGCGACATACGCCATGCTGCGTATCGACATGGCCGACGACGATCTGCGCGACATCGTCACAGACAACCTCAGCGTATGGATAGACGGCGCTCAACATCCCGTCTATGCCCGCGACACGGAGCGGAACGCCATCTACGTGATGGGGCTGACTCCGGCCACCCGATATTCTCTGCGCGCTTCGCTGCTGCCCCGCCCTTCCGAGAAAGACCCGGAGTTCAATTTTGTCACAGAAAGGGCGGCGCAATTGCCCAATCCGAGTTTCGAAGACGTCAAACACACAATCGAGCTCGACAAAATCAACAGCGGAGGACGATACTCTCAGACCTACGCCGAAATCTACAACTGGCAGAACACTTCGTCGTTCGACGAATGGACTCCGACAAAATGGGCCATGACCAACGCCAAGACGTTCAATAAGTCGGCCCGCAACATGAACACCTGGTATGTCCAGCCTTCGGTAGTCTCGACTCTCGACGCCATGGATGCAGACTACGGCGTGGAGCTCATCAGCGTGGCTTTCGATCCGGCAGGCCCGGAGATTGCCCCCTACCGTCAGGAATCGGAACCTTACGTGCGCTACTCGCGCAACATTCCTGAGATCGCCTACCGCGCCGCCGGCCGCATATTCCTCGGCAGCTACAGTTTCGACGCAGCCTCGATGACCGAGACATATAACGAAGGGCTCCCGTTTGCATCGCGCCCGACAAGTCTCAACGGATTCTATCAATACCGCCCGGCAGCGGCCAATCCTGCCGACCGCGGCCTCGTCGAGATAGAGCTCTTCGGCGAAGAAAACGGCCGCGAGGTTGTAATCGCCTCGGCCGAAACCCGGCTGTCGCCGGCAACGGGCTATGCAGCCTTCAACATACCTCTCTCCTACAACCGGTTCGGAATAAAAGCCACCCGGATAAAAGTAATGTTCAGCTCGTCGGACACCCCGACAGGCATTGCTACAGAATCAATAAATGTCAAGACCGACGACGACCCCGTCAGCGCAACCTCAATCGGAAGCCGTCTGAAGCTCGACAACATAACATTAGCCTATTAACCCACGACTCAATGGTCAAGAACCTGAAAATAGCGTTAACCCTGATTCTGATTGTCGCGTTCGCCCCCGGCACGCACGCTCAGGAGCATTTCAAACGCGGGCTCGAGCAGATTTCGTTCGTGCCCAAAGGACAATGGATCGGAGGCGTCTCGGTGAGCTATTCCCAGAGCGACTTCGAAAACTATCAGTTTCTGATAGTCGAGAACCTCAACGGCGACACGTATACGTTCAAAGTGAGCCCGATGGTGATGTTCTGTTTCAAAGACAACCTCGCCGCCGGCGGACGCCTGTCTTACAGCCGCTCGCGCACCCGGCTCGACGGCGCCTCGCTGGTGCTCGGAGCCGACACCTCCTACGACGTCGACAATCTATATTCCATTTCCCACAACTACCACGGAACCGCCATGTTCCGAAACTACATATCGCTGGGGAAGTCAATGCGCTTCGGATTCTTCAACGAGGTTGACCTGTCGCTCGGAGGCGGCCAGTCGAAACTTGTCAACGGCACCGGCGACGAACTGACAGGAACCTACGAGCGTAATTT
>DBGBEM010000252.1:0-8122 GCA_048477235.1 Muribaculaceae bacterium
GCATACGCCAGCGCGGCCGCATAGCCGGACAATCTGTTATCCACTGCGGCGACAGCCGCGACGAGATCGCCGCGGCAATCCGCAAAGCGCTGTCGTCCGAAATGCAGCGGCTTGCGGCACAGGCCGAAAACCCCTACTATAAGCCCGACACCCTCGCGCAGATGACCGACCTGCTGGCCACATATCCGCTCGAAGGGCTGCTGATGAAACGCTTCCACGACATCAACCCGCTATGACACCACTGATAATAATTCCGGCCCGCGGAGGCAGCAAGGGCATTCCCGGCAAGAACATAAAACCGCTCGCCGGTCGTCCGCTGATAGCCTATACCATCGACGTTGCCCGGCAGATTGCCCGGCCTGACCATATTCTGCTCTCGACCGACTCCGAAGAGATAGCCGCCGCAGCCCGCGCCGAAGGGCTCGACGTGCCGTTCATGCGCCCGGCTGAACTCGGAGGCGACCATGTAGGCTCGCGCGAGGTTATCCTCGACGCAATGGCCCGTGCCGACGACATGAGACTCTCCTACGACGTCGTCGTGCTGCTTCAGCCGACCTCCCCGTTCCGCACCGCCGCCGACGTCGAAGCCGTGCTCGACCGCTACGCCGCACTGGCGCCCGATGTCGACATGGTCGTCAGTGTGACGGAATCGGCCACCAACCCCTATCTCAACTGCTATGAGCGCGACGCCGACGGATGGCTGCGCATAGCCAAAGGGGACGGACGCCTGCGCCGACGCCAGGACGCCCCGCCGACATGGGAGTTCAACGGCGCCGTCTATGCCATACGCCCCGACGCAATACGTCTGATGGAGCTCGGCGACATGCCGCGCCGAGCCGCCGTCGAAATGCCCCGCGAGCGGTCTGTCGATCTCGACACCCCGCTCGACTGGGTTGTCGCCGAGGCCATTGCTCAATATTTCAGAAACAATTAACCCCACGACGTTTGTTATAAAGTCATGAACCCCGACAGCCACCTGATTCTTCAGTCGACACCACTGTTCAACGCCCTCGAGAAACTCAGCTCAATAGACGACGGCGTAATGACGCTTCTTGCCGCCGACGCCGATGGCCGCCTGACAGGTACCCTCACCGACGGCGACATCCGGCGCGCCCTGCTGCGCGGAGTGTCGCTCCAGACCCGCGTCGCCGACGTCATGAACTGCTCGTTCCGCCGGATAAGCGCCGCCGACCCCGACATCGAAGAGCTGCGCCGCGCCCGCCGCGACGGAATCAGGCTTCTGCCGGTTGTCGATGCCGACGGCCGTCTCTCGCGGCTTCTCGATATGCAGTCGACGGCGTCGCTTCTGCCGCTGTCGGCAATCCTCATGGCCGGAGGCCGCGGCGAACGCCTCAGACCGCTGACCCTCGACTGCCCCAAACCGCTGCTGAAGGTAGGCCCGCGCGCCATTATCGACTACAACATCGCCAAGCTCGCCAAAAACGGCATAACCGACGTTACGGCCACCGTCAACTACCTGGCCGAACGGCTCGAAGAGCATTTCGCCACGCCGGTCGAAGGCATAAAGGTCAAGACCGTGCGCGAACCTATGCCGATGGGCACCATCGGCTCGGCGGCTCTGGTAGAACGGCCCGACCCCGACGGCGCCACCATCGTCATGAACTCCGACCTCCTGACCTCGATAAACCTCGAAGAGATGTGGCTGCGCCACCGCGCCGAGAAGGCCGACATCACGGTTGCCGCCACCCCCTACGTGGTGTCGGTGCCGTTCGCCGTACTGTCGACAAAAGGCTCGCGGATAACGGCTCTCGAAGAAAAGCCGTCGATGAGTTTCTGGACCAACGCCGGAATATATATCGTCAACAACCGTCTTCTCGACGCACTTCCGCGCGACAGGCGCACCGACGCCACCGACCTGATCGAGGCCACAATAGCCTCGGGAGGCACCGTGACATACTTCCCGCTCGACGGCACCTGGATCGACATAGGCTCGCCCGCCGACTACCGCCACGCCTGCGACCTCATGGCACTGCGCACAAACTCATAACCAAACCCGACTCAAACTACTCTCATGGCAGACTCCAACTTCATAGACTACGTAAAAATCCTCGCACGCAGCGGCAAGGGAGGCGCCGGATCGCGCCATTTCCACCGCGCCAAATATGTTCCGAAAGGGGGCCCCGACGGCGGCGACGGCGGTCGCGGAGGCCACGTCATTCTGCGCGGCAACAGCCACCTCTGGACGCTTCTGCCCCTGCGCTATAACCGCCATATCTTCGCCGGAAACGGCCAGCCCGGAGGCGCCGGTCGCTCGTTCGGCAAAGACGGCGACGACGTCATCGTCGACGTTCCCTGCGGAACCGTCGTCTACGACGCCGACAGCGGCGAATTTCTCACCGAAGTCACCGAAGACGGCCAGACTATAAACCTTCTTCGCGGCGGCCGCGGCGGCCTCGGAAACTGGCACTTCCGCACCTCGACAAATCAGGCTCCGCGCTACGCACAGCCCGGCGAACCCGCCGTTGAGCGCAACATAATCCTCGAGCTCAAGCTGCTCGCCGACGTCGGCCTTGTCGGTTTCCCCAACGCCGGAAAATCGACACTGCTGAGCGCCGTCTCGGCCGCTCGCCCGAAGATCGCCGACTATCCCTTCACCACAATGGAGCCACAGCTCGGAATCGTCGACTACCGCGGTCGCGGATCGTTCGTCATGGCCGACATTCCGGGCATAATCGAGGGCGCCAGCGAGGGACGCGGACTTGGGCTGCGTTTCCTGCGTCATATCGAGCGCAACGCAGTGCTGCTGTTCATGGTTCCGGCCGACGCCGACGACATCGCCGACCAATATGCCGTTCTGTCGCGCGAGCTCGAGCAGTTCAACCCCCAGCTCGTCGACAAGCCGCGTGTTCTCGCCGTCAGCAAGAGCGATATGCTCGACGACGAACTCATGGCCGAGATTGCCAAGACTCTACCGGAAGGAATCCCGACAGTTTTCATCTCTTCGGTTACAGGCCTCGGCATCGACAAACTGAAAGACCTACTCTGGAAAGAGATCAACGACGAACGCAACATGCTCGCCGCCCCGCTGCCGGCCCACCGTCCGCTCGACGTGCGCCACCGCGTAGCCGAAGAAGACAACTTCATCATCGAGAATCCCGCTCCCGAGCCCGACGACACCGACGACTTCGACTTCCCCGACGACGAAGGCGACTGGGAATACGAATCGCGCCTCGACGACTGACCCAAAGCTATATGTAAATCTCCGGATTTGAGAGTCAATAGTCATGAACATCCTACCATTCCAAGTTGTAAAAGATAAAATCGTCGTAATCGGAGATTTGCCCGTAATCCTTGATTTCAATGTTGCCGAATTATACGGTGTAAAAACAAAAGAAGTCAATCAGGCTGTAAAGAATAATCCCGAAAAATTTCCTGAAGGATATGTCTTTGAGCTTGACAATAAACAGATTGCAGATTTGCGGTCAAAAAATTTGACCGCAAACAGCAAAAGCCGCGTAGCTCCAAAGGCATTCACCGAAAGAGGGCTTTATATGCTTGCGACCATATTGAAAGGAAGCGTTGCGACCGCTACAACAATATCAATTATCGAAGCCTTCGCCAAACTGCGGGAACTCTCGCGCACGATTGGCGAACTATCTGCAAATCCGGATCAATACGAACAGCGCTCACTCATGCAGAAAAGCGGAGAAATCATGGCTGACCTTTTTGGCGAAGATATGCATACCAGTGAAACGGAGACCGAAATAGAGTTGAACTTCGCTGTCCTGAAGCTTAAACACACAATAAAACGCAAAGGGAAATAAGAAATTACCTCAGGACAGGCAGAATTTTTTATAAGATTTATAAACAGCCTCGCGGAAAGGTTTTTGCTGTTTCGCGAAAAATAGCTATATTTGGGCGATTTTATTAATAATGTGCACGAGTTTGTCGGCTTTACCGACGAGCTCCGGGTATCTATCTTTAACCTCTTTTTACCCTCTGTATCATGGAATTGCATGACCAGTCCCCCGCTCCTGAAAAGGAAGTGACCACCGCAGTCGAGGCCACTCAGGCCTCCGAAGCCCCCAAAACCGAAGGCGCCGAGCCCGCCGCCGAAGTCGCTGTAGAAGACCTCGAATCGGAGGCTATCGCCGAAGAAGCCGAAGAGCAGGCTCATCAGGCCGATGAAGAGACGGCCGTCGTTCTCACAAAAGATGCGATCATCGAGCGTCTGCGTGGCCTCGCCGAAAACGATGCCGCCGACATCACAGCCGAGGAACTGGGCCGCATAAAACAGCAATTCTATCAGCTTAAGACCGAAGAGCAGCGCGCCGCCCGCGAGACTTTCATAGCAGAAGGTGGCGATCCCGAAGCGTTCGAGCCTGTTCTCGATCCTCTCGAAGAAACTTTCAAACAGCTCTTCACCGTTGTCAAGGAAAAGAAAGCCGAGCTGCGCGCCCGTCAGGACGCCGAGCGCGAGGCCAATCTGAAGGTCAAGCGCGAGATCATCGCCGAGCTTTCGGCCATGAGCACCGACGCCGACAACGTGAACCGACACTATGCCCGCGCCAAGGAGCTTCAGGCGCAGTTCCTCACCGTCGGCGAGGTTCCCCCTACCGAAGCCTCTAACGTGTGGAAGGAATATCAGGAAGCCCGCGAGCGCTTCTACGACCAGCTTAAGGTCAACAAAGAGCTCCGCGACTATGACTTCAAGAAAAATCTGGCTCAGAAACAGCTTCTCTGCGAGCAGGCCGAGCTTCTCAACGGCGAGACCGATGTCATCGTAGCGTTCCGCCGTCTTCAGGATCTCCACGACAAATGGCGCGAGATCGGCCCCGTCAGCAAGGAGCTGCGCGAAGAGCTCTGGACACGTTTCAAAGACGCCAGCGCCCTCGTCAACAAGCGCTATCAGGCATATTTCGAAGAGCGCAAAGCACGCGAACTCGCCAACGAACAGGCCAAGGAAGCTCTCTGCGAGCGCGTCGAGGCTCTCGACTTCGAGCCTATCAAGACATATGCGGACTGGGACAACATGACCAAGATCATCATGGAGGCTCAGGCCGACTGGAAAAAGATCGGCTTCGCATCGCGCAAGGCCAATAACGCCCTGTTCGCCCGCTTCCGCGCCGTCTGCGACAGATTCTTCACCCTCAAGAGCGACTTCTTCAAACAGATGAAGGAGACCCAGGCCGACAATCTGGCCCGAAAGACCGCTCTGGCCGAACGCGCCGAAGCCCTCAGGGACAGCACCGACTGGCGCAAGACCACCGACGAGCTCGTGGCTCTTCAGAAAGAATGGCGCACTATAGGCGCCGTGCCCAAAAAGCAGAGCGACGCCGTATGGCGCCGGTTCATGGACGCCTGCGACGCCTTCTTCGACGCCAAGAAAGCCGCCACAGGCTCGCAGCGCTCGGCCGAGCAGGCCAACCTTCAGGCCAAACAGGCCATTATCGACGAACTGCGCGTAATCATGGGCGACAACTACGACGGCGACACTTCGCGCAACGCCCTGACCGACAAGCTCGCCGAGCTTCGCGGCCGCTGGCAGGAGATCGGCCACGTTCCGTTCAAGCTCAAAGATGTCATCTATGACGAATTCCGCCAGCTTCTGCGCGATGTCGAGAAAAAATATGACCTCCGGCAGACGCGCGCACGCCGTGCCGAATTCGAGGCCAACGTAGCCGGTATGGCAGGCAATCCCGGCAAGCTCAACCGCGAGCGCGACCGCCTCGTGCGCGCCCTCGAAGCCAAGCGCGCCGACCTCGCCACCTACTCCAACAACCTCGGCTTCCTGAGCTTCAAGAGCAAGGGCGGCGAATCGATGCTGCGTGAAATGGAACGCCGCATGGAGCGTCTGCGCGACGAAATCAAGTCTCTCGAAGAGAAAATCGAGCTCGTCGACAAAACCGAGACCTCTACCGACAAGGCATAACACGAGTGTCGGAGAAGCGCGACAACGATATGTCGATACCGCCTCTGAGCCAACGCGGACGATATGGCGGCCTTGTGGCGAACTTGCTGACCCTCAGCGATTTTGTCGTCATCGCCATTGTCTATGGAATAATTCTTTGGGCCAACCCCGAGATGCTCCACCGCCATCCGCGTCTGGTCGGGCTGCTCGTTACTCTGGCCTATGCCCCTTCGGCATGGTATCTGCGCGAAATCCGCAGCAGCCGTGCCATACAGATGGACCACATCCTCTTCAACGCTTTCCGCGCTGTCGGGATGCATGCCCTGTTCTTCTCGACAATGCTTTTTTTCCTCGACATAGACTACGTCCCCGGACGAGTCTATGCCGAGTTTTACGGCGGCATAATAGTGGCGCTCCCGCTATGGTGGGTAGTGTCGCGCCTCGTGCTGAAAGCCTACCGCCGCTGGGGCCGGAACTTCTCGCGGGTCGCCATCGTAGGCACCGGGCCAACAGCCTGCCGCCTCTACGAGGCAATGACCAGCGACGCCGGATTCGGCTACCGCGTTTTCGGATTCGTCGGCGACAATCCCGGGCCCGACTTTCCCTATAAAAAGCTTTACAGCGGCCCGCTGGCAGGCCTTGAGAACTTTGTCAGGCGCAACGACATCGATCAGATCTACTACACTCTTTCGGGCGAAGACGACAGCGCCATAGGAGAATCTATCCGTGTGGCCGACCACAATATGGCCCAGTTCTTCCTTGTTCCGCAGCTGAGCCGCTATGTGACACGCTCATTTGCCATCCGCCCGATCGGAGAGGTGCCGGTATTGTCGACCCGCAACAATCCGCTGACATCGGCCGTCAACCGCTCTATAAAACGCGTATGCGACATAGCGATAAGCTCGGTTGTGCTGATCGCCTCGCCGGTTGTGCTGATTCCGGTGACGATAGCCATCAAGCTGTCGTCGCCCGGCCCGATATTCTTCAAACAGCGCCGCACGGGATATATGGGCAAGGAATTCACCTGCTGGAAATTCCGCACCATGCGCGTCAACGACAGCGCCGACAGCGCCCAGGCCACGAAAGACGATCCGCGCAAAACGCGCGTCGGGAACTTCCTTCGCCGGTCGAGCATCGACGAACTGCCGCAGTTCTGGAACGTGCTGCGCGGCGACATGAGTGTGGTCGGCCCGCGCCCCCACATGCTTGTCCAGACCCGCGAATATTCGAAGCTGATCGACAAATACATGGTTCGCCATCTCATCAAGCCGGGCATAACGGGCTGGGCTCAGGTCAACGGCTACCGCGGCCAGACCGAACAGCTCTGGCAGATGGAGCGGCGCGTGAAATACGACGTGTGGTATATCGAGAACTGGTCGTTCCTGCTCGACGTGAAAATAATTTTCCGCACCGTCATCAATGCCCTGCATGGAGAAGAAAACGCTTTTTAGCGATCTCAGCGACGCCGACATCAGAGTCAGCGCCGAGGCTCTTCTGCGCCGTTTCTACGGTTACGACAGTTTCAGACCGCGACAGCTCGAAGTCATCACGGCCGCTCTGCGCGGCCGCGACACCCTCGTGCTGATGCCGACCGGTGGCGGGAAGTCGATGTGCTATCAGATGCCCGCGCTGATCGCCGACAGGGCCACTGTCGTCGTATCGCCGCTGATAGCTCTGATGAACGATCAGGTAGCCGCTCTGCGCGCCAACGGAATACCGGCCGCCGCCGTCCACTCGAACAACTCCGACGACTTCAACCGCGAAGTGATGGAAGGGGTGGCCCGCGGGCGAATAAAGCTTCTTTATATTTCGCCTGAACGTCTCAACACCGATATAGCCCGTTGGTCACGATCGCTGCCGATAGCGCTCTTCGCCATCGACGAAGCCCACTGCGTCAGCCAGTGGGGCCACGATTTCAGGCCCGATTATGTCAGACTGCGCGCCATACGCGAGCATTATCCCGACGTGCCAGTAATGGCACTTACGGCAACAGCCGACGAGCTGACGCGCGACGACATTGTCCGTCAGCTCGGCCTGCGCGATCCGCTTCGCTGCATAACCTCGTTCGACCGCCCCAACATATTCCTGTCGGCCGAACTCAACCCCGGAAGCGCTGCCCGCCATCGCCGGATAGCGGCCCTGCTGCGCGAATATCCCGACGACTCCGGAATAATCTACTGCCTTTCGCGCGACTCCACGGAGAAGACCGCTCAGGCGCTGCGGAAGCTCGGCTACCGCATCGAGCCTTAC